>CANGYC010000134.1 GCA_947457975.1 Comamonadaceae bacterium
ACGCATGAACACCACGACCACATTGGCGGCAACGCGGCCGTGGTCGAGGCCACGGGCGCCAAGGTCATTGCACACCACCGCGCAGCGGGCAAGATTCCTGGCGTGGACCGCGGCGTGGGCGCGGGCGACCTCATCAAGCTCGGCCGCCACATCGAACTCGAGTGCCTGGACACGCCAGGCCACACGATTTGCCACATCTGCCTGTACGCGCATGCCGAGCAGCCGGCCCTCTTCTCGGGCGACACCCTCTTCAACGCCGGGGCCGGCAACGTGCACAACGGCGGCGACGTGAACGCCCTGTACGACACCTTCTCGCGCCAGCTCGCCCGACTGCCGGAGAACACACGGGTGTTTCCAGGCCACGACTACCTCGAGAACAACCTGAAGTTCACCCTGGCGCGCGAACCGGACAACCAGGCCGCCCAGGCGCGGCTGGCCGAGGCCGTCGACCACGACCCAGCACAGGCCCGCGTCACCACGCTGGGTGAAGAACGCCAGCACAACACCTTCATGCGGCTGGCCAGCCCCACGCTGATCGCCTTGCTGCGGCGCGAATTCCCCGACCTGCCCGAGCAGCCTGAGCCGCAAGAGGTGTTTAGGCGGCTGCGCGAACTGCGCAACCGCTGGTAAGCCGGGGCACACGGGCGGCGATGCCGCCTGACAGCCCGGCGGCCTCCAGGCGCACATCCCCGAGGGCCCACCCCGGGGCACACTCAAGGCCCGCCCCAGAAGGGGCTCCTCCTGGGGCACGAGCGTGTTCAAGCACATCCTCCTGGCCACCGACGGCTCCGAGGCCTCGCGCCACGCCGCACGGCTGGCCACCCGGCTGGCCCATGAACACGGGTCGCGGCTCACCGCCGTCTTCGTGATCGATCCCTACCCCTACCTGGGCATAGGCCAGAGCAACCCGCTGGGCTTTCAGGGCTACATGGCACAGGCGCAGGTGCAAGCGGCCCAGACCCATGCCGAGATCGAGGCGCTGTGCCGCCAGGAGGCGCGCGAGGTGAACCTGCAATTGCGCCTGGCCGAGAACGTGACGCCGGCCGCCGGCATCGTGCAGACCGCGCAGCAAGAAGGCGCCGACCTCGTGGTCATCGGCTCCCATGGCCGCACCGGGATCGCCCGCCTGATGCTGGGCAGCGTGGCCGCGCAGGTGGTGGCGCTCTCGCCCGTGCCGGTGTTGGTCACGCGCTGAGGCCCTGGCCAGGGCCCGGGTGAGACAGGCGGCTCAGGGCCGCGGCGCTTTGAGCTCACCGCGCTTGAAGGCGCGCGATGCACTTTGGTAGAAGGCGATGGCTTCGTCCCGCGCCCGTTCATCCAGCTCCGCAGGTATGGAGTGGCCCTGCGCATCGATGGCAAAGGTCTCGACCTTGCGCTTCGGGCCCAGCACCACCAGCCGCTCTTCGGTGAGGTAGCCCAACTCCTCGTAGTTGCTGATGAAGGCCCGCCGCTTGAAGTCGGGCCCCTGCGCAAACACCGAGGTGCCGAAGAAGCTATCGGCGCCACGCGCACCCAACAGACCGAGCAAAGTGGGCGGGATGTCGATCTGGCTGACCAGCTGCGTGTAGCGGCCTGGCTTGATCAGCTCAGGGGCGTACATCACCATGGGAATGTGGTAGCCCTCGAGGGGCAGCTTGGTCTTGCCGGCCGCAGAAGCGCAGTGGTCGGCCACGAAGACGAACAGGGTGTCGCGGAACCAGGGTTTTTTGCGCGCCTGGTCGATGAAATGACCGATGGAATAGTCGGTGTACTTCACCGCGCCTTCACGTCCTCCCGGCGAGGGAATGTCGATGCGGCCATCGGCATAGGTGTAAGGCCGGTGGTTGCTGGTGGTCATGACATGGGCGAAAAAGCGCTTGCCCTGGCTGTGCTCCTGGTCGAGCTGCTGCACGACATGGTCGAACAGGAACTCATCGCCCACGCCCCAGACGTTCTCGAAACCCACCGACGACTTGGGAATGTCGGTGCGGTCGACCACGCGGTAGGAATTGCCCTCGAAGTAGGCGTTCATGTTGTCGAAGTAACCGTAGCCGCCATAGAAAAAGAAAGTCTCGAAGCCTTGGGGGCGCAGCAGCTCACCCAAGGTGGCCAGGTGTTCATTGCCGGGCCGGCGCACGATGGACTGGCCCGGTATGGGGGGCGTGCCCAGGGAGGTCGCCTCCAGGCCGCGCACGGTGCGGGTGCCCGTGGCATACAGGCGCGTGAACAGCAGGCCCTCGCGCGCCAGCGCATCCAGGCGAGGCGTGAGGTTCTGGGTGCTGCCCATGCTGCCCACGAACTTGGCCGACAGGCTCTCCACGGTCACCAGCACGATGTGGCGCGGCGCCTGCTTCAGTGGCCCCAGCGCTTGGACAGGGGCTGGAGCGAGCCGGACTGGAACCACTGGTTCACCGATGCGGCGCGAAACGCCCATGCCCGCCAGGATCTGCCGGGCCTGCGCCTGCGGCAGCGTGGCGTAGAAGCGGTCATAGTCGAGTTCGTTGCGGCGCATCGCGGCGCCAAAGGTCATCAGGCCATTGCCCGCCAGTTCATTGGCAAAGGTGTTGCCGGAGAAGTCCATGGCATCGAGGTCGGCCAGCTTCCAGGACAGCGTGGGCAAGAGCAGCGCAGCCAGCAGCCAGACCAGGCGCTGGCGGCCCTGCGGCGCTGCGGCGGGGGCCGCCGCCAGGCTGCGTCGGGCGGCCCAGGTCAGCGCCAGGGCCAGCGCACCCACACCGCCAAACAGCAGGCCCAGGGGATAGGACTCGCGCAGGTTGCCGATGACCTCGTGCGTGTAAATCAGGTAGTCCACCGCGATGAAGTTCAGGCGCGTGGAGAACTCCAGCCAGAAGGTGAATTCCGACAGGGCCAGGAACAGCAGCACGCAGGCGTTCAGCCAGAAGAGTGCAGGCCGCAGCCAGGGGCTCCAGCGGGTGTGGCGCCAGCGGGCAGGCACCAGCGCCGCCCAGGCCAGCGAAGGGGCCAGCAGCCAGGCCAGCACCAGCAGGTCAAAGACAAGGCCGCGCAGAAAGAGGCCAGGCCACAGGCTCGCGGGCACCGAAGACAGCCCGGACATGCCCAGCAGGCCCAGGCGGGTCAGCCAGGCCAGGCCCATGAACAGGGCCGCATGATGAATGAAAGGCAAGCGACCCATGCCTCGTACCGCGGCCTGAAACCAACCCATGAATTTCCTCGGAAAGTGACTTCCCATGTGACAAGCCCTTGCCTCGCAGGGGAATCAAGCGCACATGTCGTGCGCGATTGTGCAGCGCATGGCCATGCAACTGAGCACATGGCCCAGGGCTGCAGGGGGGCAAGCCCCCAACTTCAGGCAGGCTTCAGACGAGGGCCTTGGCCAGGCGCTTGACGCCTTCTTCAATGCGCGCCACATCGGCCGTGGCAAAGCTCAGGCGAAAGCTCGCGGGGTCCGGCTCCGCCGCAAAAAAAGGCGCGCCCGGCACAAAGGCCACGCCTTGCTCGATGGCCCGCTTGGCGAACTCGGAGGCATCGCGCATCTTGCCGCCCGCGCCGGTCAGGCGTGCCCAGAAGAACAGGCCGCCCTCGGGCTGGGTGAAGTCCACTGCCTCACCCAACTCACGCCGCAGGGCCTGCCCCATGGCCTGGGCACGCTCGGCGTAGACACTGCGCACCTGGGCCAGGGTCTGGGGCATGCGGCCGGCTTGCAGGTAGCGGGCGGCCGTGGCCTGGGCGAAGGTGCTGGTGTGCGCGTCGCTGAACTGCTTGCACATGGTGGCGCGGGCGAGCAGCTCGGGATGGGCCAGCAACCAACCTACGCGCAAGCCCGGGCTGAGCACCTTGGAGAGGCTGCCGCAATAGGCCAGCCAGTCGCGGCTGCCCGGCACCTCGTCTGAGAGGGCCAGCAGGCTGGGCGGGGGCGGCGCGCCGAAGTAGAGGTCGCCATAGGGGTCGTCCTCGACCACCAGCACCTGGTGGCGGGCGGCCAGCGCCAGCACTTTGCGGCGGCGCTCCAGGCTGAGAAGGCCACCGCTGGGGTTGCCGAAGGTGGGAATCAGGTACACCAGTTTGGGCCGGTGTTCCACGATCAGCTGCTCCAGGCGATCGACCTGCACGCCCTGCGCATCCACGGGGGCGCTGAGCACCTGCGCGCCATAGAGGCGAAAGCACTGAATGGTGGCCAGGAAGGTGGGGCCTTCGACGATGACCTTGTCGCCCGCATCGATCATGACCTTGGCCAAGAGGTCCAGCGCCTGTTGGCTGCCGGTGGTCACGATCAGGCCTTCGGGGCTGCAACTGATGCCCTTGTCGCCCATGAAGCGTGCAAGTTCGGCGCGCAAGGGGCCATAGCCCTCGGTGGCACCGTACTGCAGCGCGGCGCCTGGCTCCTGCGCCAGCGCCTCGTCCACGGCCGACTGGATGCCGGCGACATCAAACATGGCGCTGTCGGGAAAGCCGCCGGCAAAGCTGATGATGCCGGGCTTACCCAGCAGCTTGAAGAGCTCGCGGATGGCGGAGGTTTCAACGTTCTGGAGGCGCTGGGCGAAAGGCAGGGACATGGTGCTCATGGAAGCTGAAAAGAGCGGCAATGGTAGCCTCACCCGGCCGGCCGATACCGGCGCGCCCTAAACTGCAGCGCCATGAAAACCGCCGACATTGCCGCCTTCTTCGCCACGCTCAAGGCCGCCAACCCGCAGCCCGTGACTGAGCTGGAATACACCAGCGTGTTCGAGCTGCTGGCGGCGGTGCTGCTGTCGGCCCAGGCGACCGACGTGAGTGTGAACAAGGCCACGCGGCGCCTGTTCCCGGTGGCCAACACGCCCGAGAAGATCATGGCGATGGGGCTCGAAAGCCTGGAGGGCTACCTCAAGACCATCGGCCTGTACCGCAACAAGGCCCGCAACCTGATGCAGACCTGCCAGATTCTGGTGGACCAGCACGGCGGCGAAGTCCCCCGCACGCGCGAGGCCTTACAGACCCTGCCAGGGGTGGGCCGCAAGACGGCCAACGTGGTGCTCAACTCTGCTTATGGCGAGGCGGTGATGGCCGTGGACACCCACATCTTCCGGGTGAGCAACCGTACCGGGCTGGCCCCTGGCAAGAATGTGGACGCGGTGGAAGCCCGTCTGATGAAGCGCGTGCCGCCCGAGTACCTGGTCAATGCCCACCACTGGCTGATCCTGCATGGGCGCTACGTGTGCCAGGCCCGCAAGCCCCTGTGCGGGCAATGCGCGGTGAGCCGCTACTGCGACTTCAAGCCCAAGACGCCTGCCCCTGGCGCGGCGGCCTGAGCCAGCCCTGGCGCCACCGGCAGCGCCACCCACTGGCCCTGCAGCTCGTGGAGCGTGAAGCGCTGCCCGAACACGCGCTCGACGGCCTGCCGGGTGGCGAGCTCGCCAGGCGCACCCTGGTGGGCGAGGCGGCCCTCCTGCAGCACCAGCAGTTCGTCCGCCTGCAAGGCCATGCTGATTTCATGCAGCACGCTCACCACCGTGGTGCCCTGCGCCACCAGTTGGCGCACCAGCTGCCACCACTGGGCCTGGTGCGCCATGTCCAGGTGGGCCAGGGGCTCATCGAGCAGCAGCACCGGCGCCTCGACGGCCAGCGCTCGCGCCAGCAGCACCCGCTGGCGCTCACCACCTGAGAGCGTGCCCAGTGGCCGCTCCTTCCAGGTGGTGGTCTCGGTCAGCGCCAGCGCCCGTGCCACGGCCTCATGGTCCCGCGGTGTGGCCTGGGCCTGCCAGCCCTGGTGCGGCAGACGGCCGAGCATGACCACGTCATAGACCTTCAGATCGTCGGCCGCCTCCTGGCCCTGACCCAGCCAGGCCAGGGTGCAGGCCCGCTCACGGCGGCCCCACGCATGCCACGGACGGCCTTGCAAAAACAGATCGCCCTCCACCGGCAGCAAGCCAGCCAGGGCCTTGAGCAAGGTGGACTTGCCCGCCCCATTGGGACCCACCACGCTGAGCCAGCGCCCGGCTGGCACCTGCAGATCCAGCGCCTGGAGCACCGGGCGCCCGCCCAGGTGGGCGCACAGCTGGCGGGCCTCTAAGGCCAAGGGCGCGCTCATGCAGCCCTGCCCCCATGGACGCCGCCCCGGTGCATGAGCCACAGCAGGTACAGCCCACCCAGCGCTGCCGTCACCAGGCCCACCGGCAGTTCCTGCGGGGCGAACAGCCAGCGCGCCAGCAGGTCGGCGGCTGCGAGCAATGCCCCGCCCATCAGGCTGGCCAGCAGGATCAGGCGGCGGTAGCCCACCTGGACCACGGCGCGCACCAGGTGGGGCGCCGCCAGGCCGACGAAGGCGATCAGGCCGGTCTGCGCCACGGCCGTGCCGGTGGCCAGCGCCAGCGCCCCCACCAAGGCGGCCCGCAAAGGCCCGAGGGGCAGGCCCAGGCTCAAGGCCGTGGCCTCGCCCAGACCCAGGGCATCGAGTGCATGTGCCAGCCGCCAGGTGAGCAAGCCGCAGGCAGCCCACACCCCCAGCATGAGCAGGCAGGCCGGCCAGCCCACGAAACTGGTGGTGCCCAGCAGGAAGGACTGCATGGCCTGCAGCGACTGCGGCGACCAGACCATCAACAAGGAGGTGAGCGCGCCCAACACCATGCCCACGATCACGCCTGCCAGCAGCAGGCGCAGCGTATGGCCCATGCCCCGCGCCAACAGCAGGGTGAGCAGCACCGCCGCCACGGCGCCCAGGAAGGCCGCGCCCGTCAGGCCCAGGCGCAGGCCCAGGGCCTCTGAAAA
>CANGYC010000135.1 GCA_947457975.1 Comamonadaceae bacterium
GACATCCAACCTGGCGACACCCTGATAGAAGCTACCTCAGGCAATACCGGCATTGCCTTGGCCATGGCGGCTGCGATCAAGGGCTATCGCATGGTGTTGATCATGCCCGAGGACCTGTCGATCGAGCGTGCACAGACCATGAAGGCGTTTGGTGCAGAGCTGATTTTGACCCCCAAGAGTGGCGGCATGGAGTACGCCCGTGATCTGGCCGAGCGCATGCAACAAGAAGGCAAGGGTCGCATGCTTGATCAGTTTGCAAACGAAGACAACCCGCGCATTCACTACGAGACCACGGGCCCCGAGTTGTGGGAACAAACCCAAGGACGCATCACGCATTTCGTCAGTGCCATGGGCACCACGGGCACCATCACTGGGGTGTCACGTTTCCTAAAAGAGAAGAACCCAGCCATTCGCATCATTGGGGCCCAGCCCAGCGAGGGCTCGCGCATTCCGGGTATTCGCAAGTGGCCTCAGGAGTACCTGCCCAAGATCTACGACCCCAGCGGTATCGATGAACTGGTGTACGTCAGCCAGCAGGACGCCGAGGACATGTGCCGGCGCATGGCGCGCGAAGAAGGCATCTTCGCGGGCATTTCTGCGGCGGGTGCGTGCTGGGTGGCCCAGGAAATTGCCAAGCGGGAGCGCAACGCCGTGATCGTTTTCATCGTCTGCGACCGGGGCGACCGCTATCTGTCCACCGGCGTGTTCCCGGCCTGAGCGCATCCATGGCTGAATTTCGTTTTTGCCCCCAGTGCGCCAGCCCTCTGGCCTGGCAGACCCAGGCCGAAGATGGCGGCGACAAATCGCGCCTGCGCTGCACGGCCTGCGCCTACACCCACTGGAACAACCCCACGCCGGTGCTCGCCGGGATTGTGCAGGTGGGCGGACAGATCCTGCTGGCGCGCAACGCCGCCTGGACCGGGCGGCGTTTTGCCTTGATCACTGGCTTCATGGAGGCCGGCGAAACCCCGGAAGAGGGCATAGCGCGTGAGATCCTGGAAGAAACCAGCCTCACCGTGACATCCCTCAAGCTCGTGGGTGTCTACGACTTCCAGCGCATGAACCAGGTCATCATCGCCTACCATGCGAAGGCAGAGGGCCAGGTCAAGCTGTCCCCAGAACTCGTGGAATACCAGTTCTATGAGCCTCAAGAATTGATTTGCTGGCCAGCGGGCACGGGCTACGCCCTCGCCGACTGGTTGCGCACACAAGACATCGAACCCCGCTTCATGACCTGGGAAGAGCGTGAAGCACAGAGCCGAGACACATGATGCAGATCGACAAAGAACTCGACACCCGGGGGCTCAATTGCCCCCTGCCCATCTTGAAAGCCAAGAAGGCCTTGGCCGAGATGAGCAGCGGCCACCTGCTCAAGGTGGTGTGCACCGACCCCGGCTCCACCCGCGATTTCCAGGCCTTTGCCAAACAGACGGGCAATGAGCTGGTGGAGCAGCAAACCGCCGGCGGCGAGTTCATTCACGTGCTCAAGCGCCGCTGAAGGGCGCACTCTAGCCTCAGGCCACGCTGCGCAGTACCGTGCCCGGCTGGTCCTTCGCCAGCTGCAGCTGCTGCAGGTACTGCCTGAAATGCGCGCCCACTTCCGGGTGCGCCAGGGCCAGTTCCACCGTGGCTTCTAAAAAGCCTTCCTTGCTGCCGCAGTCGTAGCGCTTGCCCTGGTACTGGTAGGCGTAGACCGCTTCTTCCTTGATCAGGTTGGCGATGCCATCGGTCAGCTGGATCTCGCCGCCCACGCCCCCCGTGAGCTGGCGCAGGTGGCGGAAGATGGAGGGCGTGAGCACATAGCGGCCCGCCACGCCCATGTGTGAAGGTGCCACTTCAGGCGCTGGTTTTTCAACAATGCGCTCCATCTGCAGCAGCCCCGGCTGGACCTCCCGCCCGGCCACGATGCCATAGCGGCGGGTGTGCTCGGCAGGCACTTCCTGCACGGCCACCACCGAGCGGCCCAGGTGTGCGAACTGCTCCGTCATCTGCGCCAGCACCGGGGGCTGGCCCACCATCAGGTCGTCGGCCAGCAGCACGGCAAAGGGTTTGTTCGAGACCACGTGTTCGGCGCACAGCACGGCATGGCCCAGGCCCAGCATGCGGTTCTGGCGCACGTAGGAAAAGTGCATGTCGTCCATCTTCACCGAGCGCAGCAGCTCCAAGAGGCTGTGCTTGCCCGCCGCCTCCAGCTCGGTCTCGAGCTCGTAGGCCGTGTCGAAGTGGTCCTCGATGGCACGCTTGCTGCGGCCCGTGATGAACACCATGTGCCGGATACCCGCGGCATAAGCCTCTTCCACGGCGTACTGGATCAGCGGCTTGTCCACCACCGGCAGCATTTCTTTGGGCTGGGCTTTGGTGGCCGGCAGGAAGCGGGTGCCCAGGCCCGCAACAGGGAAGACGGCGATCTTGACGGGTGAGTTCATGGTGGCTCTAAGAGGTCGGAAGAATCAGTAAAGGAGCGCAGGCCCTCAAGCTAACACATGTGGATGACAAACCGGTTCCGGCCGCGCCACCGCCGGGCACAACGCGGCAGCGGCCGACGTGGGGCTCAGCCCAGGCGCACCAGCTGATCGCGCACCTTGGCCAAGGTAGAGGAGAAGTCTGCCAGGCGTTTGCGCTCTTGCTCCAGCACCGCCGGCGGTGCCTTGGCCACGAAGGCCTCGTTGCCGAGCTTGCCCTGGGCCTTGGCCATTTCGCTCTCCAGCCGCGCCACTTCCTTGGCCAGACGCGCCTTCTCGGCACCCACGTCCACCTCCACGAAGAGGCACAGGCGGGCCTCGCCCACCACGGCCACGGGGGCGGCCTGTGCGGCCTGGGCCCAGGCGGCCTCGTCGTCAAAGAGCCGGACTTCGTTGAGCTTGGCCAGGGCCTTGACCACAGGCGCCACGCTGGCAAAGAAGGCGCTGTCACCCACCACGTACATGGGCAGGCGGGTGGCGGGTGAGACATTCATTTCACCGCGCAGGTTGCGGCAGGCGTCCACCAGCTTCTTGAGCTTGGCCACATGGGCCTCGGCGGCTTCGTCGATCTTCTGGGGCTGTGCGGTCGGGTAGCGGGCCTGGCCGATGAAGCGGCCACCCAGGCCGGCCACGGGCGCGACTTTCTGCCACAGCTCTTCAGTGATGAAGGGGATCAGCGGATGCGCCAGGCGCAATATGGCCTCCAGCGTGCGGATCAGGGTGCGGCGCGTGCCGCGCTGCTGCGCCTCGTCGCCCGTTTGAATTTGCACCTTGGCAATTTCCAGGTACCAGTCGCAGAACTCGTCCCACACGAACTGGTAAACGGCGCCGGCCACGTTGTCCAGGCGGAAGTCGGCAAAGCCCTTGGCCACCTCGGCCTCCACGCGCTGCAGCCTGGAGGCAATCCAGCGGTCGGCCTGCGAGAAATGCATGTAGCCGTGGGCCGGCCCGCCCGGCTGGCACTGCTCCTTGGTGTGTTCCTTCAGGCCGCAGTCCTGGCCTTCGCAGTTCATCAGCACAAAGCGCGTGGCGTTCCAGAGCTTGTTGCAGAAGTTGCGGTAGCCCTCGCAGCGCTTGCTGTCGAAGTTGATGCTGCGGCCCAGGCTGGCGAGCGATGCAAAGGTAAAGCGCAGGGCGTCTGCGCCGTAGCCGGGAATGCCCGCGGGGAATTCTTTTTCGGTGTTCTTGCGCACCTGGGGCGCGGTCTCGGGCTTGCGCAGGCCCTGCGAGCGCTTGTCCAGCAGGGGCGCGAGCTCTATGCCGTCGATCAGGTCCACCGGGTCCAGCACATTGCCCTCGGACTTGCTCATCTTCTTGCCCTGTGCGTCCTTCACGAGGCCGTGGATGTACACATGGCGGAAGGGCACCTGCCCCGTGAAGTGCGTGGTCATCATGATCATCCGGGCGACCCAGAAGAAGATGATGTCGTAGCCCGTCACCAGCACCGAAGACGGAAGGAACAGGTCGCGTTCCTTGGTCTTCTCGGGCCAGCCCAGGGAGGAGAAAGGCACCAGGGCCGAGGAGTACCAGGTGTCCAGCACGTCCGGGTCGCGCATGAGTGTCTTGCCCGGCGCCTGGGCCTGGGCGGCGGCCTCGGTCTCGGCCACGTAGACCCGTCCATCCTCGTCGTACCAGGCCGGGATCTGGTGGCCCCACCAGAGCTGGCGCGAGATGCACCAGTCCTGGATGTTGCCCATCCACTGGTTGTAGGTGTTCACCCACTGTTCGGGCACGAAGGTCACTTCGCCGCTGGCGACCGCATCGATGGCCTTTTGCGCGATGCTCTTGCCCGTGGGGTCCTGCTCGCTCACCTTGTTCATGGCGACAAACCACTGGTCGGTGAGCATGGGCTCGACCACCTGGCCGGTGCGGGCGCAGCGCGGCACCATGAGCTTGTGTTTTTTGACTTCAGCCAAAAAGCCCTGGGCTTCCAGGTCGGCGACGATCTGCTTGCGCGCGACAAAGCGGTCCAGTCCCTGGTACTTGGCAGGGGCGTTTTCGTTGATCGCCGCCTCCAGCGTGAGCACGCAGATCATGGGCAGGCTGTGGCGCTGGCCCACGGCGTAGTCGTTGGCGTCGTGCGCGGGCGTGACTTTCACCACGCCGGTGCCGAAGGCGCGGTCCACGTACTCGTCGGCAATCACGGGGATCTCGCGATCGCACAGGGGCAAGCGCACCATCTTGCCGATCAGGTGCTTGTAGCGCTCGTCCTCGGGGTGCACCATCACGGCCACGTCACCCAGCATGGTTTCAGGCCGGGTGGTAGCCACCGTGAGTGCGCCCGAGCCGTCGGCCAGCGGGTAGCTGATGTGCCAGAGAAAGCCGTCTTCCTCTTCGCTTTCGACCTCCAGGTCGCTCACGGCCGATTTGAGCACTGGGTCCCAGTTCACCAGGCGCTTGCCGCGGTAGATCAGACCCTGCTCATAGAGCTTGACGAAGGTCGACGTCACCACCTTGGACATCTTGGGGTCCATGGTGAAGTACTCGTGTTCCCAGGACACCGAGTCGCCCATGCGGCGCATCTGCTGCGTGATGGTCGAGCCCGACTGCTGCTTCCATTCCCACACCTTGTTCAGAAACTTTTCGCGCCCCAGGTCGTGGCGCGACAGGCCCTGGCCCTGCAGCTGGCGCTCCACCACGATCTGCGTGGCAATGCCCGCGTGGTCCGTGCCCGGCACCCACAGGGTGTTGAAGCCCGACATGCGGTGGTAGCGCGTGAGCGCGTCCATGATGGTCTGGTTGAACGCATGCCCCATGTGCAGGGTGCCCGTCACGTTGGGCGGAGGCAGCTGCACGCAGAAAGAGGGCTTGGCCTCGTCCAGCGTGGGCGCGTACTGGCCGCTGCCTTCCCAGGTCGGTCCCCAGTGCGCCTCCAGTGCGGCGGGCTCAAAGGACTTGGACAGCGATTGCAGGCCGGGTTGCACGGCGGTCTGGTCAGGGGCTTGGCTCATGGCGTGGGAAACAAAAAACGGCGCTCAGGGCGAGGCCGTTCATGCGGGGCTGGGGAAAAGCGTGATTTTAGCGACCGCCCCGTCCTTCGCCCCCCCCGGTCTGGGCGCGGGCGGCTCGCGCCACAATCAAGGGGTCTTTCCAGCCCTTCAAGAGGTATTGCCATGCAGCTTCCCCGCCGTTCCTGGTTCTCTCTGTCCCTGCGCCTGGGCGCCTTGCTTGCCGCCTGCAGCCTGGGCGCTGCGCTCGCGCAGGCCCCCAAGACCGTCAAGATCCTGGTGGGCTTTCCGCCCGGTGGCGGCACCGACGCCATTGCCCGCCTGCTCAGCGACAAGCTCAAGGACGAGCTGGGCATGCCGGTGGTGGTGGAAAACCGCCCTGGCGCCGGTGGCCAGATTGCGGCTCAGGCCCTCAAGGCCGCACCGGCCGACGGCAGCTTGCTCTTCCTCTCGCACGACCACACCATCAGCATCCTGCCGCTCGTGGTGAAGAATCCGGGCTTCAACCCAGCCCAGGATTTCGCCCCGGTGGCTGGCTTTGCCACCTTCGTCAATGCCTTTGCCGTTTCGGGGGGTAACCCAGCCAAGACCTTTGGCGAGTACGTCAGCTGGGTCAAGGCCCAGGGCGGCAAAGGTGCCGTGGGCATTCCGGCCCCGGCCTCGACGCCTGAATTCTTGGTCAAGGTGATGGGTGAGAAATTCAACCTGGACCTGGTGGCCGCGCCTTACCGTGGCAGCGCCCCCATGATGGCCGACATGCTGGGCAACCAGATCGCTGCCGGCGTGGGCTCGGTGCCGGACTTCATCGAGAACCACCGCGCCGGCAAGGTGCGCGTGCTGGGCGTGCTCGGTGCCAGCCGCCAGGCGGCCCTGCCTGAGGTGCCCACCTTCACTGAGCTGGGGCTGGCAGGTCTTGAGGATATGCCCTACTACGGCGTGTTTGCGCCGGCGGGCACGCCCAAGCCCTTCATCGACCAGTTTTCTGCCGCGCTCGCCAAGGTGATCTCGCAGCCCGAGGTGCGCAGCCAGCTCACGCAGATGGGCCTGACCGTGGGCCACATGAACGCCGAGCAACTCGCCCGCCGCGAGAGGGCCTACGCCCAGGTGTGGACGCGCATCATCCGCAACTCGGGTTTCCAGCCCCAGTGAAGTTGCTCGCCCCGCGCCATGAAAAAAGCCCCGCAGTGCGGGGCTTTTTCGTGGGCAATAGGGCCTTCAATCCA
>CANGYC010000136.1 GCA_947457975.1 Comamonadaceae bacterium
CTTTTGGGCCAAGCTCGGTGGGGCGAGATGGGGGTATGGCCGGCCACACCCCCATCTCGCTGTTAACGCGAGGGAATTTCAAGAGCCCCCAAATACAAGCAGGTGCCACGCACAGGGCTTGGCGTATGGGTCCCGGCCGATTTCTGGTACCCCAGTATGAGGCCGGGGCCCATATGTCAAGCCCTGCCGCCAGAGCCTTCGCAAGCGGCTCCAGAAGTGAGCGAAACGCTCACAGCACCCGGTTGAACCACAACATAGACAGGGCCGCTGCCAGCAAGGCCAGCGCAGCGCCTGCCAGCGCCAGCAGGCCCGAGACCTCGGTCTCTTTTTTCTCCATGGTCAGGCGTGCGCTGAGCGTGCTGTAGACCTTTTTCAGGTCCTGGGCGGTGCCGGCGTAGAAGTACTCCCCTTGGGTGCGCGCGGCAATGGCCTTGAGTGACTCCTCATCGAGTTTGACCCGCATGGACCAGCCTTCAAAACCGATGGTCTCGCCCTGCACGGTGCCAATGCCCACCGTGTAGACGCGCACGCCGTAGTCGGCTGCGAGCTTGGCGGCCTCCTGCGGGTCCACGCCCGTGGTGCGCTGCCCGTCGGTGAGCAAGATGATGGCGGCCGAGCTGAAGGAGCCAGCCGCCACCGGCTGGTAGCTTTTCTTGCCGCTCTTGGGCCTGTCGTCCAGACTGGTGCCGCGTTGCTGGCTCCCGTATTGCATCTTGGCCAGGTCAATGTCGGCATCGGGAAAGATTTCGGCCAGCGACATCACGATGCCGTTGCCGATGGCCGTGCCCCGTTGCATCTGGAACTTGTCGATGGCCGCCGCCAGGTCTTCCCGGCTGAGCGTGACAGGCTGCACCACCGAAGCGGTGCCGGCAAAGGCCACGATGCCCACTTTCACATGACGAGGCAATTCGCCCAGAAAGGACTTGGCGGCGTTTTGCGCGGCCACCAGGCGGTTGGGCTCCACATCGGTGGCGCGCATGCTGCCCGAGACGTCCATGGCCAGCATGATGGTTTCTTGCTGGGAGGGCAGTCGAACGACCGCCAGCGGGCGCGCTGCGGCCAGCAGCAACACAGCCAGGGCCATCAGCAGCAGCAGGGGCGGCACATGGCGCCGAAAGCCCGGGCTGCTGCCCAGCGCTTCACGCACCAGGGACAAGCTGGCATAGCGCAGGGCCAGCTTTTTTCGGCGGCGCATCAGCCAGAGATAGAGCACGACCAGGGCCGGCAGCAGGAGTAGCAGCCAGAGGAACTGGGGCCAGAGGAAGGTCATGGCGGTGCTCTCCAGGGTCTCTTGGGTGGAAGACAGGCCGGGCGCGTGTCGTCAGGCGGCCGGCCGCAGTGTGGATGTGGGGGCGAAGGCGCCAGGGCGCACCGAGCCCTGGGTTTGCAAGCGTCGCCGACGCAGCTCGCAAAAGCGCACCAGGGCCTCGAGCAGATCGTCGTCGGTGCGCAGCTCCAGTGCATCGACGCCGGCGCGCACCAGCGCCTGCATGAGCTGAGCTTCCCTGGCCTGGGCCCCTTGCGCAAAACGCTGGCGAAAGCCTTTGTCGTGTGTATCCACCAGAAGGTATTCGCCGGTTTCTGCATCGCGCATGGGCACCAGCCCCAGGTCGGGCAGTTCCAGCTCCAGCGGGTCGAGCAGGCGCACCACCACCACCTCGTGGCGGCGGGCGAGCTGCCCCAGCGGTTTTTCCCAGCCCGGTGCGCTGATGAAGTCGGAGACCACAAATACCGTGGAGCGGCGCTTGAGCTGGTGCGCTGCGGCCTCCAGCAACTCATGCAGATGAGTGGCCCTGCCTTCCTGGGCAGGCGGGCGGCTCTGCAGCCGGTGCAGCAGTTGCAGCACCTGGCTGCGGCCGCTGCGAGCGGGCAGGTGGGCGTCGACGCCCGAGCCGTAGAGCAGGGCGCCCACGCGGTTGCCCTCGCGCGTGAGCATGCGCGCCACCAGACTCACGAAGTCGGCGCTCAGGTCTTTCTTGCACTGCGAGCCGGAGCCGAAATCGACCGAGGCGCTGAGATCCAGCAGGAACCAGGCGCTCATTTCACGGTCTTCGGTGAACACACGCACATGGGGCTGGTCCAGCCGGGCGGTGACGTTCCAGTCGATGTGGCGCACGTCGTCGTGATGCTGGTATTCACGCAGGTCGGCCAGGTCCATGCCGTGCCCGCGCATCAGTGTGCGGTGGTGGCCCTGCAGCAGGCCGTCGAGGCGGCGCAGCACCGTCCATTCGAGGCGGCGCAGCACCTGCTCGGCCGTCTCGGCCGTGCGGCGGACCACGTGCAGTTCAGGCGGCGAGCGGCTCATGTTCCAGGGGTTTGGCCGGCGGCGTGATGCGGGCCGAGATCTTGGACACCACGGCATCGCTGTCCAGGCCCTCGGAGAGGGCTTCGTAGGACAGCACCAAGCGGTGGCGCAGCACATCGGGCACCAGGTCGCTCATGTCTTCGGGCAGGGCGTAGCTGCGGCCGCGCAACATGGCCAGCGCCCGCGCACCTTCGATCAGGCTGATGGTGGCGCGTGGGCTGGCGCCAAAGGTGATGAGCCGGGCCAGCTCGGGCAGGCCGTGACGCTCGGGGTGGCGGGTGGCCGAGACCAGGCGCACCGCGTACTGCATCAGCGAGGGGTCCACATAGACCTGGCGGCAGGCTTGCTGCAGCGCGGCCAGTTGCTCGGTGCTGGCCACGGTGCTCACCTGGACGGCCGGGCCCGTGACGCGCATGGCAATCACATACTCCTCTTCGTCGCTGGGGTAGTCCACCAGCACCTTCATCATGAAGCGGTCCACCTGCGCCTCGGGCAGGGGGTAGGTGCCTTCGGTCTCGATGGGGTTCTGCGTGGCCATCACCAGGAAGGGCCGGGGCACCGCATGGGTTTGCCCGGCGATGGTGACCTGGCGCTCCTGCATCACCTCCAGCAGCGCGCTTTGCACCTTGGCTGGCGCGCGGTTGATCTCGTCGGCCAGCAGCAGGTTGGTGAACACCGGACCGAGCGAGGTGGCAAAGTCTCCTGTCTTCTGGTTGTAGATGCGCGTGCCCACCAAGTCGGCCGGCACCAGGTCGGGCGTGAACTGGATGCGCTTGAACTGGCCGCGGATGGTCTCTGCCAGTGTCTTGACAGTGAGCGTCTTGGCCAGGCCCGGCACGCCCTCGACCAGCAGGTGCCCTTGCGCCAGGATGGCGACCATCACGCGCTCGAGGAAACGGTCCTGGCCCACCACCACGCGCTTGACTTCGTAGAGGATGCGTTCCATGAGTTGCGCCGTGTCGGCATCCACGGCGCTGGAGGTGTGGGCGGCGGCAAAGGGGTTTGGCGAATCCATGCGCTCTCCTGGCAGATCTGGGTGGGTGGTGGGGGTCTCAGAACGGTGGCACACCGACCGCCGAGGCCGCGTTCTCGATGGGCACGGCAAAGCCGATGCCGATGAAGGTGCGTTGTGAAGAGGGGTTGTAGATGGCGGTGACGATGCCCACCACCTGCCCGTCCATGGTGACCAGCGGCCCGCCCGAGTTGCCCGGGTTCGCCGCCGCATCGAACTGAATGAGGTTCTTCATCTCCTGCTGGCCTTCGGGCGAGCGGAAGCTGCGTTTGAGGCCCGAGATCACCCCCGCCGAGGTCGAGGGGCCGATACCAAAGGGGTAGCCCACGGCCACCACCTGGTCACCCGGGACGAGGTCGGCGGTGGAGCGCATGGTGGCGGCGCTCAGATCATCAGGAATCTTGTGGGCCTGCAGCACGGCCAGGTCGTTCTCAGCTTGAACGCCCGTGACGGTGGCCGTGCTCTCCAGACCGTCGGCGAACTCGATGCGGATGATGGGCGAGCCCTGCACCACATGCAGGTTGGTGAGGATGATGCCCTTGTCCACGATGACCACGCCCGTGCCCACGCTGCGCTGCTCTTCCTTCCCATTCTTGTCCAGACCAAAGCCCATCACGCGTACCACCGCGGGCCGGATGGCCTCGGCAGCCCGGCTGGCGGCCGAAGGCAGGGTTTGCGTCTCCAGGGTCTTGAGCACCGCCGCATCGATGTCTTTCTGGGTGAGCACCCGGGGCGTGTGATGCAGCAGCAGGCCCTGCGTCAGCGCCATGGCCAGCGCCAGGAAGGCGATGACCGCCCACAGCAGACGGTGATCGCGCCATGCCGGGCCGCGCAGCCATGAGCGGGCTGCGGCCAAGCGCGAGGCGGTCGTGGCTCCAGCCGGGTTGAGCGCTGCAGCCGCGGCCGGTGCTGCCCCTGAGGCCGCGGGCTGTACCACTGGGGCGGCGCTGGGGCGGCGCGAGCTGCTGCTGTAGAGGGCGGGCCTTCGCATCGGTTCACCTTGGCTCTGGGGGACGCGCCCTGCGGGCAAGCTGCGCTTGCCAGGTGGACGCCGGTCAACGAGCGCTCACGGTATCACGTTCGGTTTGCTTTTGCACCCTGTCCAGAGTCCGGCCTGAGGCATGATCCGCCCATGACCTGGATCGACACCCACTGCCACCTCGATGCGCCCGAGCTGGCGCACGATATCGACGAGGTCCGCGCACGCGCGCACCAGGCGGGCGTGGACCACTGCGTCATCCCGGCGGTGGCCGTGGCCCACTTTGGCGCGGTCCGCGATCTGGCGCACCGTTTTGGCGACAGCTATGCGCTGGGCATTCACCCCTTGTGCGCTCCCCAGGCCGGCGAGCAGGACCTGCGCGAACTCGACTGGGCCCTGGCCGCACACGCTTCGGACAGGCGTTTGGTTGCTGTTGGCGAAATTGGCTTGGATTTCTTCGTGCCCGAGCTCAAGACCGAGGCCATGCGCGTGCACCAGGAACAGATGTACCGGGGCCAGCTGGTGTTGGCCCGAACGCACGGCCTGCCCGTGATCCTGCATGTCCGCCGCTCGGCCGACCGCCTGCTCAAACACCTGCGCGAGCTGTGCCCGCCCGGTGGCTGGAAGGGTATTGCCCATGCCTTCAACGGCAGCTTGCAGCAGGCCGAGGCCTTCGTGGCGTTGGGCTTGAAGCTGGGCTTTGGCGGCGCGCTCACCTTCGAGGCGGCGCGGCAACTGCGCTTGTTGGCCAAGGCGCTGCCCATCGATGCCCTGGTGATGGAGACCGACGCCCCCGACATTCCGCCCTGGTGGCTCTACCGCACGGCCGCTGAGCGCGCCCAGGGGCAGCCCCAGGGCCGCAATGAACCGGCACAACTGCCACGCATCGCCGCCGAACTGGCGCAGCTGCGGGGCATGCCCATACCCGAGCTCGCCGCGCAGCTCCGCCACAATGCCGCCTCGGCCCTGCCGCGGCTGGCGCCGCTGCTGGGGCCTCAGGCCGCCTGAGCCTGGGCTCACCTCGTTGTTGCGAAAGACCTGCCCATGGGTACATCCCGCCTTCCACGCCCCGTCAATTTGCCCGAGGTGAGTTTCTCGGACGACGGTGAGGTGCGTCATCTGCACCTGGGAACGCCCTGGATCCAGGGCTCCATGCGGATCAAGGCGCCCTTTGAGATTGAGCTGGAGTACGTACAGCGCATGATGGCCTGGCTGCTGTTCCGTGCGCCCGAGACGGTGGCGGGCCTGCATGCCATGCAGCTGGGTCTGGGCGCTGGTGCGATCACCAAGTTCTGCTTCAAAAAACTGAAGATGCGCACCACCGCCATTGAATTGAATCCACAGGTGCTGCAGGCCTGCAAGACCTGGTTCAAGCTGCCGGACGACGCAGACCGGCTGGAGGTGCTGCTGGCCGATGCAGCCCGCGAGATTCAGCAGCCTCGGCACCAGGGTGCAGTCGATGCGCTGCAGGTGGACCTGTATGACCACGAGGCCGCCGCCCCGGTGCTGGACAGCGAAGCCTTTTACGCCGATTGCCGCCGCCTTTTAGCTGACGAGGGCGTGATGACCGTCAACCTGTTTGGCCGCGATGCCAGTTACGAGCGTTCTGTTGAAAAGATCGCCGCCGCCTTTGGCGCGGATGCGGTCTGGGCTTTCCGGCCCACGCGCGAGGGCAACACCGTGGTGCTGGCCCAGCGCCAGGCCAGCCGCCCTGGGCGCCCCCTCTTGGTGCAGCGGGCTGAGGCCATCGCCACACGCTGGGGATTACCCGCACCTAAATGGCTGCGGCTGTTCAAGCCCTGCGCCTGAAGGCCCGGTCCTAAGGGCCTGCCCGGGTAGGGGTATAGGTGTAAGCCACATGCCAGATTGTTTAAGGATGCGGGCACAATCCGCCGGTTGTATCTTTTTTTGATAGGAGACAGTTCCGTGCAGATCAAGAGTCAGAAAGACTTTTTCGCCGGTCTCATGTTCATGGCGTTAGGCGTTGCCTTCGCCTGGGGTGCGACCACTTACAAATTGGGCACGGGTGCCCGCATGGGACCGGGGTACTTTCCTCTGTTGCTTGGCTCTCTGCTGGCCGTCCTCGGCATGATCGTCACGTTCAAGGCCCTGGTGGTCGAGACCGTGGACGGCCAAAAGATCGGTAAGTGGGCTTACAAACCCCTGTTCTTCATCATCGGTGGCAACTTGATCTTCGGTGTTTGCCTGGGCGGATTGTCTTGGATTGGCCTCAAGCCCCTGGGCCTGATGGTCGGCATCTACGCGCTGACCTTCGTGGCCAGCATGGCCGAGGCGGGCTGGAGGTTCAAACCCACCCTTTTCTTGGCCAC
>CANGYC010000137.1 GCA_947457975.1 Comamonadaceae bacterium
CGACGTCGTGCCCCCGGGCGAGGGCTGGACGCACGACCCCTATGGCGGCAAGGTGGTGGACGGCCAGATGTACGGCCGGGCCACCGCTGTGAGCAAGAGCGATTTTTCTTCCTTCACCTTTGCCGTGCGTGCTCTGGAGTCCCTGAAGGCGCCGCTCAAGGGGGCAGTGGAGCTGCACTTTACCTACGACGAAGAGTTCGGCGGCGAAATGGGCCCGGGCTGGCTGCTCCAGCACGGACACACGAAACCCGACCTCATGATCGCGGCCGGTTTTAGCTACCAGGTGGTGACCGCGCACAACGGCTGCCTGCAAATGGAGGTGACCGTGCAGGGCGAGATGGCCCACGCTGCCATCCCCGACAGCGGCACCGATGCGCTGCAGGGCGCGGTGCATATCCTGGAGGCGCTCTACGCGCTGAATGCCGAGTACAAAAAAACCACGTCCGAGGTGGAAGGCATCACCCATCCCTACCTGAACGTGGGCCAGATCAGCGGCGGCACCAACACCAACGTGGTGCCCGGCAAGGTGGTGTTCAAGCTCGACCGCCGCATGATCCCCGAGGAAAACCCCGCTGAAGTGGAAGCCTCCATCCGTCAGGCCATTGCCAAAGCCGCCGCCAGCTTCAAGCCGCCCCGTGGCGGCCAGGCCCTGACAGTGGACGTACGCCGCATGCTGCTGGCCCACGCCATGAAACCGCTGCCGGGCAACCAGCCCCTGGTGGCGGCCATCCAAAAGCATGGCCAGGCGCTCTTTGGCGAACCCATTCCCGCCGTGGGCACGCCGCTTTACACCGATGTGCGCCTGTACGTGGAGCGTGGCATTCCCGGCGTGATTTACGGCGCCGGCCCGCGCACGGTGCGGGAATCCCATGCCAAGCGCGCCGACGAGCGCCTGGACCTGGAAGACCTGCGCCGGGCCACCAAGGTAGTGGCCCGCACCCTGCTGGACCTGCTGAGCTGAGGCCAGCGCCCCAAGGGTTTGCACCCAGGCTGATGCACACATTCTTTGTATACAGTTTGGTTCACATGGTTGTATGGTTATCGATCTTTTGAGGGTGGATTCACCAAGTCGGTGAAGGGTCTGCCCGCTGTCAACACTGGAGAAAAGCACGCATGCACCACGCAAGAGCGCACCAGGACAAGGCATGCAGCCGCCCCGAATGCACTACCATGGGCAGGGTTATTACGGGTGTTTTGGGCCTTCAGCGCTGTTTTCAGTGTCGGAGAGGCACTCCACAATGAATTTGCATGAATCGGCAGTTGCTGGAACAGGCACTGAACTTGCTCAAACTCCCAGGACAGTTTTCACCTCCCCCGCTTCTTTCCTTCCCACCCTCTCGACAGGAACCCCCATGAAAAAACGCCACCTCCTGCAAAGCAGCCTCGCCCTTGCCGGCCTCCTCACGCTGGGCGCTGCCCAGGCCCAGACCACCCCCATCAAGTTCCAGCTGGACTGGCGTTTTGAAGGCCCCTCGGCCCTCTTCCTCACGCCGGTCGCCAAGGGCTACTTCAAGGATGCCAAGCTCGACGTCACCGTCGACGCTGGCAACGGCTCGGGTGCGGCCGTCACGCGCGTGGCCTCGGGCACTTATGACCTGGGCTTTGCCGACCTGGCCGCGCTCATGGAATTCCACGCCAACAACCCCGATGCGCCGAACAAGCCCGTGGCGATCATGGTGGTCTACAACAACACCCCCGCTTCGGTGATGGCCCTGAAAAAATCGGGCATCACCAAACCGGCCGACCTCTCCGGCAAGAAGTTGGGCGCCCCGGTGTTTGACGCCGGCCGCCGCGGCTTCCCGATCTTCCAGAAGGCCAACGGCATCAGCAACGTGACCTGGACCGCCATGGACCCGCCGCTGCGCGAGACCATGCTGGCCCGCGGCGACGTGGACGCCATCACCGGCTTTACCTTCACCTCGCTGCTCAACCTGGAGGCACGTGGCGTCAAGGCCGAGGACGTGGTGGTGCTGCCCTACGCCGACAACGGCGTGAAGCTTTATGGCAACGTGATCATCGCCACACCCAAGATCCTCAGGGAGAACCCGGCGGCGGTCAAAGCCTTCCTGGCGGCCTTCGCTAAGGGCGCCAAGGACGTGGTGACCAATCCGGCCGCGTCCATCGAGCACGTCAAGGCGCGTGACGGCATCATCAACGTCGAGCTCGAGACCCGCCGCCTGAAGCTGGCCATCGACACCGTGATCAACAGCGCCGATGCACGCGCCGAAGGTTTCGGCCAACTCAACCCCGGCCGCCTGGCGCTGATGGCCTCGCAAGTCTCGGACGCCTACGGCACCAAGACCCGCGTCAACCCGGACGCCGTCTGGAACGGCTCTTTCCTGCCCACCAAGGCCGAGCTGAACATCCTGCCGGCCCCCGCCAAGGCAGCACCCACCAAGAAATGACCGTTTGATGAGCACCGCCTTCGTTGATTTCAAGGACGTCTGGCTGGCCTACAACGAGGAACTGCTCGCCCAAGAGCAGTTCGCGGTGGAGGCCATCGACCTGCAAGTCCGCCAAGGCGAGTTCATCGCCATCGTCGGTCCCTCGGGATGTGGCAAGTCCACCTTCATGAAGCTGGCCACCGGCCTGAAGATGCCGTCCCGGGGCAGCATCCAGATCGACGGCCAGCCCGTGACGGGCCCGCTGAAGATCTCGGGCATGGCCTTTCAGGCGCCCTCGCTGCTGCCCTGGCGCACGACGGTGGACAACGTGCTGTTGCCGCTGGAAATCGTCGAGCCCTACCGCAGCCAATTCAAGCAGCGCCGGCCTGAGTTCGAAGAACGAGCGCGGGCCCTGCTGCAGAAGGTGGGCTTGGGCGGCTACGAGGACAAGTTCCCCTGGCAGCTCTCAGGCGGCATGCAGCAGCGCGCCAGCATCTGCCGCGCGCTGATCCACGAGCCCAAGCTGCTCTTGCTCGACGAGCCCTTTGGCGCGCTGGACGCCTTCACGCGCGAAGAGCTGTGGTGCATCCTGCGCGACCTCTGGACCGAGCAGCGCTTTAACGTCATCTTGGTCACGCACGACCTGCGCGAGTCGGTGTTCCTGGCCGACACGGTCTACGTGATGAGCAAGAGCCCGGGCCGCTTCGTGGTGCGCCGCGAGATCGACCTGCCGCGTCCGCGCGAGCTGGAGATCACCTACACCAAGGAGTTCACGGACGTGGTCCATGAACTGCGCGGTCACATTGGCGCCTTGCGCAAGAAAGGGGCGGAGGTCGCTCAATGAAGAACAAGCAACTTGAACGCTGGTCACCCTGGCTGCTGCTGGTGGCTGTCATTGCCATCTGGCAATTCCTCTGCACGGCCTTCAGCGTCTCGGAGTTCGTCTTTCCGAGCCCGGTGCGCATCTGGACGCAGATGGTCGAGTTTCGCGAGGTGATTGCCGGACACGCCTGGCGCACCTACTGGGTCACCATGGCAGGCTTCGGCATTGCCATCGTGGTGGGCGTGCTGCTGGGCTTTTTGATCGGCTCCTCTCGCCTGGCCTACACGGCGGTCTACCCGCTGATGACGGCCTTCAATGCCCTGCCCAAGGCCGCTTTCGTACCCATCCTGGTGGTGTGGTTCGGTATTGGTATCGGCCCGGCCATCCTCACGGCCTTTCTCATCAGCTTTTTCCCCATCATGGTGAACATCGCCACGGGCCTGGCCACGCTGGAGCCTGAACTGGAAGATGTGCTGCGGGTGCTGGGCGCCAAGCGCTGGGACGTGCTGATCAAAGTGGGCCTGCCGCGCTCCATGCCCTACTTCTACGGCTCGCTGAAGGTCGCCATCACGCTGGCCTTTGTGGGCACCACGGTCTCGGAGATGACCGCCGCCAACGAAGGCATCGGCTACCTGCTCATTTCTGCGGGCTCGGCCATGCAGATGGGCCTGGCCTTTGCTGGTCTGGTGGTGGTGGGCGCCATGGCCATGGTGATGTACGAGCTCTTTAGCTACGTTGAAAAGCACACCACGGGCTGGGCCCACCGCGGCTCCAACAGCCACTGAGCAGCTGCTGCGCTTGACCTGAAAACACCGCCTTCGGGCGGTGTTTTTTTTCGCGGTGCATGAGCACCAGGCCCTGCCCTTCTTCGGACGAAAACATAAACAGTGGGCGCTGCGTCTGCATGGCCCGCTACACTGCCGACCCATGCCCTGGCACGCCAGCCTTTCCCTGGACTATTCGCTGCGCGAAGGCCGCAGCATCGCGCACTTCAAGCACCAGGGCCCGCTGCGCATCCTGCAAAGCCTCTACCCCGAAGGCGAGGCCACTTGCCACAACGTGCTGGTGCATCCGCCAGGCGGCCTGGTGGGGGGCGACACCTTATCAATCGACGTCACGGTGGCACCGGGCGCCCACGGCCTGCTGACCACGCCCGGGGCTTCGCGCTTTTACCGCTCGCTCGGCGAGCCCGCGCTGCAGCGCACGCAGATCACGCTGGAAGACGGTGCACGCTTTGAATGGCTGCCCATGGAGGCGCTCTGCTACAGCGGCTGTCTGGCCGAGAACCGCCTGCGCATGAGCTTGGCCCCAGGGGCTGAGCTCATGGGCTGGGATGTCACCGCCCTGGGCTTGCCGCAGGCGGGACAACCCTTTGTGGAAGGGTGCTTGACCCAGCACATTGAATTGCCCGGCGCGTGGCTCGAACAAGCCCGGCTGGAGGCGCGAGATGCACTCCTCTTGAACAGTCCCCTGGGGCTGGCCGGCCATCGCTGCCTGGCCACGCTTTTTTTCGTGGCCGGCCGACCCATGGACAAAGCCCGGCGCGAGGCAGCGCTCGACTGGGCACGTGAACTGCTCCCCGGTCATGCGCTGGCCGCCAGCGCAGGCGCGACCAGCCCGAACGATCAAGTGGTGGTGCTGCGTGTGCTGGCGCCCCTGGTGGAGCCCGCCATGGGCCTGCTCAAGACAGTGTGGCAGGGCTGGCGCCAGCATTTCTGGCAGCTCAGCGCAGCGCCCCCCCGCATCTGGGCCATGTGAGGAAGGCGTCGGCCGGGCAAGCCGGCTGATGCAGCGACAATGCCCGATCGCGGCCTTCGGCCGGCTCTCCTCTGATCACCCATGAACATCTGCAAAGACACCGCCGTCACCATCCGCCTGAAAGTCTCGGACCAGCAAGGCCAGCTCATCGAAGGCGGCAAGGAACCCGTGGCCTACCTGCATGGCGGCTACGGCAATCTGCTGCCCGCCGTGGAAGAGGCCCTGGAAGGCCAGACCGCCGGCTTCAAGACCAGCATGAACCTCAGCCCAGCCCAGGCCTTCGGCGAGCGCGACGAGAGCCTGCTGCAAAGCATTCCCAAGACGCAGTTCCCCCCCGGCGTAAAGATTGGCGGCCAGCTCGAAGGCCGCGGCGAAGACGGCCGCACCCATGTCTTTACCGTCATCAAAATCAAGGGGCCCGAAGTCATTCTGGACGGCAACCACCCGCTGGCCGGCAAGCATCTGTCGATCCAGGTCGAAGTCATGGCCGTGCGTGCAGCCTCGGACGAAGAAATAACGCACGGGCACGTGCACGGTGAGCACGGCCACCACCACTAAAAGCCAATAGCGGGGTCGGGGGCGCAAGCCACACGCGGGCTTGCCTACCAGCACCAAGACCGCGTGGCAAGGCCTAAAGAGGCCTGAAAAAAAGCCCCAGCCCGCCCGCACCAGCGCAAATTTTTGGTGCTGCCTCTTTCTTGGGCAATCTGTTGAAAGCCAAGCTGGATGCGGCTTTCGGGCTGTGCGAAGGCATTTATCCACAAGGCCGTGCACACCAGCCGTGGGTAACTATGGCGAGGGGAGGCGGCCCCTTATGTGCTATGAAAACACAGTGGGCCGGCCCTCATATGGCGACCATGCGGCGCACGCCATCGGCTTGCATGTTCTGGCCCAGGCCCGAGGCGATGACCTCGCCACGTTCCATCACGAGGTAGTCGTCAGCCAGTGCCTCGGCAAAGTCGTAGTACTGCTCCACCAGCAGGATGGCCATGTCGCCGCGGTCAGCCAGCATGCGGATGACGCGGCCGATGTCCTTGATGATGCTCGGCTGGATGCCCTCGGTGGGCTCGTCCAATATCAACAGCTTCGGACCGCCGGCCAGGGCGCGGGCAATGGCCAGCTGCTGCTGCTGCCCCCCCGAGAGGTCGCCGCCGCCATGCGCAAGGAAGCACCCGTGTCCGGCATCTTCAATGCCCAGAGCCTGCGCCTGGAAGTGAAAGATCCGCAGCTCAGTCTCATCGGGTAGACCGGGGCGGTTAGCGAGATAGTTGACCAAGTTCAGTGCGGCACACCCGTGACCTCACTCTAAGGTCATCGGGCAACACAGGACATAACCCACCTTGTGCATGGCCTTCAGGCAGGGCTGTGGGGCCCCGACCGCAACTAGTTTTTTACGCAGGCGTGCGATCCGCATTTCAATCATGCTGGAGGACGGTGCTTGCTCATGGTCTGAGCGCACCAACTCGGCGATCTGCCAGCGCTCCAGGCTCCTTCCGGGCGCACGCACCAGCGCACTGAGGACCTTTGCTTCATTGGGGGTCACTTCAAGGTCACCGGCCGGTCCAACCAGACGCAGTCGGGAAAGCTGGAGCACCAAGTTGCGCTCCTCGGCTGTGTC
>CANGYC010000138.1 GCA_947457975.1 Comamonadaceae bacterium
GTGCATGGGCACCAGGGGCAAGGACATCAGCAACTCATCTTCCAGCAGCGCCAGCAGGTCGAATTGGGGCTCCAAGACCAGCAGATCCTCCTCGGACTCGTCGTCCTCGGCTTCAGCCACGGCTTCACTCTCCACGAAACGGAACCAGCGGTCCACGTCCAGGGTGTGCAGCGCAGGGGCCAGGCAGCGCTGGCAGCTCAGGGGCACCTCGGCTCGGGCCTCGAGGTGCAGCCAGAGCTGGTCGCTGGCACCCGGGCGGGAGCGCGACTCGGCCCGGATTTGCCAGCGGATATCGGCGGGTGCAGCCGCTTCGGGCGGCACCTCGGCGGCCAGGCGAGCCAGTTCAGCCAAGGGGGTGCGACCTGCATGGACTTGCTCGCCCTGGGCCAGCGCCGTGAGGTTCAGCCGTGAGGGCTGCGGAGTGCGGGACATGAAGGTCAGTGTAAGAGAATCGCCTCCATGACTTTGAGCCGTCCGCCCTCGCCTGCCCTGATCCTGGCCTCCACTTCCCGCTACCGGCGGGACCTGCTGGAACGTCTGCGCCTGCCTTTCGAGTGCGTGGCGCCGGAGGTGGATGAAACGCCCCAGCCCGGTGAATCGCCTGAACAGCTGGCCCGACGTCTGGCCCTGGCCAAGGCCCAGGCAGTGGCCCAGCGCTACCCCCAGGCGGTGGTGATCGGCTCGGACCAGGTGGCCGACCTGGCCGGCGAGCCCCTGGGCAAGCCGGGCACCCATGAACGGGCGGTTCAGCAACTTCAGCGCATGCGCGGCCAGACTGTGGTATTCCAAACCGCGGTGGCGGTGGTGCGCCAGGACACGGGCTTTGCGCAATCGGCGCTGGCGCAGGTGGAAGTTCGGTTCCGCCCCTTGAGCGATGCCGACATCGAGGCCTATCTGCGGGCCGAGCAGCCCTACGACTGCGCCGGCAGCGCCAAGAGCGAAGGCCTGGGCATCGCCCTGCTGGAGGCCATCCACAGCGACGACCCGACGGCGCTCATCGGCCTGCCGCTGATCCGTACCTGCCAGCTGATCCAGGCAGCCGGCCTGCGCTTGCTCGAACCGGCGGGCGCCGCGTGAGCAGCCCGCGCCCTGCCACCGGTCGGCTCTACCTCGTGCCGGCGCCACTGGACTTCGGCTGCGAGGCCCAGGCGCCGCTGACCGAGGTGATGCCCGCCGGCACGCTGGCCGTGGCCGCGCGGCTGCCGTGCTGGATCAGCGAAAACGCCCGCAGCACACGCGCCTACCTCAAGCGTGTGAACGAGAGCCACCCCCTGGCCCAGCCCCTGCAGGCGCTGCAGATCCAGGAGCTGCCAAGAGAAGTTCACAAGAAAGGTGACCACGGCGGTCAGTTCGATGCCCGCCCGCTGCTGCAGCCTGCTTTGCAGGGTCAGGACATGGGCCTGGTCAGCGAAGCTGGCATGCCCGCCATTGCCGACCCGGGCTCCTCCGTGGTGCGGGCAGCCCATGACCTAGGTGTGGCGGTGGTGCCGCTCTCCGGCCCCATCTCGCTGACCCTGGCCCTGGCGGCCAGTGGCCTGAACGGGCAGCACTTTGCGTTTGTGGGCTACCTGCCGCAAGACGCAAGCGAGCGGGCCGACCGCCTGCGCCAGCTCGAAAGCCTGGCCCACAAGACGGGCCAGACGCAACTTTTCATTGAAACGCCTTACCGCAACACGGCCTTGTTCGGCGCCCTGCTGCAGCACCTGCAGGGCCACACCCGCCTGGCCCTGAGCACGGGCCTGACCCTGGAGGCTGGCTGGAGCCGAAGCATGACGGTGCAGCGCTGGAAAAAAGAAACACCGCCGGCGCTGACGCTGCCGACGGTGTTTGCGATCGGACGCTGAAGCGCGGGCTTCAGCGCAAGGTCGGGGTGGTCTGCAGAGCGCGCACCATGGCCTCGCCCATCGCGGCACCAAAGCGCTTGGCCAAGCGCTCGGCCACGTTTTCACGGCGCGTGTAGTCCAGGATGTCCTCGGCCTTGACCACCTCGCGCGCCACGAACTCCAGGCTGCCGTACTGGTCGGCCAGGCCCAACTCCACCGCCTGTTGGCCGCTCCAGAACAGACCGCTGAAGATCTCAGTATTCTCCTTAAGACGCTCTCCCCGGCCCGCCTTGACCGCGGCGATGAACTGCTGGTGAATCTGGTCCAGCAGCTGCTGGGCATAAACGCGCTGCTTGTCGCTCATGGGGCTGAAGGGGTCCAGGAAGCCCTTGTTCTCGCCCGCCGTGAGCAGGCGCCGATCCACGCCCAGCTTGTTCATCAGGCCATTGAAGCCGAAGCCATCCATCAACACACCGATGCTGCCCACGATGCTGGCCTTATCCACGTAAATCGAATCAGCCGCCACCGCCACGTAGTAGGCGGCCGAGGCGCAGCTTTCTTCGACCACGGCATACACCGGCTTGTCATGCTTGGCCTTCAGGCGCCGAATTTCGTCGTTGATGAGGCCGGCCTGCACGGGGCTTCCGCCCGGCGAGTTGATCACCAGCACCACGGCGCGCGCGCCCTCGTCTTCGAAGGCCGCCTTCAAGGCCGTGTTGACGGCCTCGGCGCTGGCATCCGAGCCCGCGCTGATCTCGCCCCGCACCTCGATCAGGGCCGTGTGAGGGGTGCTCGGGCTCATGGGTGTGGACGTCCGGGCCAGCAGCACCCAGGCCAGCGCGATAAAGAAGGCCAGCCAGGCCAGGCGCAAGCCGATGCGCCAACGGCGGGCGGTGCGCTGCTCCTGCAGCGTGGCAAAAGCCAGGCGCTCCATGGCGCTGCGCTCCCAGGGCGCTTCGGAGTCGCTGTGCGTGTCGGAAGGCTTGGAAAGAAAAGGGGCCGAGGCGGGCTGCTCGTGGGGCGCGTTGGGCTCTTGCATGGGGCGAGTTTAAAACTCCAGGGGTTGGGCCAGGTAAGTCGGGTGCCAGAAGACCACACCTTCGACTTCCGAAAGCACGATCTTGATCAGGCCGCCACGGCAGGGGCCGCCCGCGCAGTCGCCCGTATCGGGCCGGTAGGCCGCGCCGTGGCTGGCGCACAGCAGCCACTGACCGCTGTCGTCGAAGAAGCGGTTGGGCTGCCAGTCCAGCTCCATGGCCACGTGGCTGCAGCGGTTGAGGTAAGCATGCACCTGGCCGCAGTAGCGGACCGCGAAAGCCCGGCAGGTCTGCCCGCCATAGCGCAGGTCAAAAGGCTGGGCCGGGCCGCCGTCCACCAAGTCGCGGCTGTGGCACAGGGCCACGGGAGCGTCATCGGATGAAGGGTGCATGGAACTCGTTTCCTAATCTACGCTCATGCCTGGGCCAAGAGCCATTGATCAAGCTCGGCCACCGAATGCAGCACGGCCAGGGGCTGGAGCACCTCAAAGCTGGCAGGCTCATGCGCGCCATAGCTCACACCCAAGCTGGGGCAACCGGCATTGAGCGCCATCTGCAGGTCGTGCGTGGTGTCCCCAATCATCAAGGTGCGCTCGGGCAGCGTGCCCAGCTCAGCCATGAGCTCCTGCAGCATCAGCGGATGGGGCTTACCGGCGGTCTCGTCGGCCGTGCGTGAGCTTTGGAACAGCCCTTTGAGTGCGGTGCTGTGCAGGACCTCGTCGAGCCCTCGGCGCGACTTGCCCGTGGCCACGGCCAGCAGATGGCCCCGCTCGCGCAAGGCCTCCAGCATGGGCAGCACCCCCTTGAAGAGGCTGAGGTCGTCCTGGTGGCGCATGTAATGAAATCGGTATCGCTCGCCCATTCGGGGGTAGTTCTCAGGGGGTACATCAGGCGCGGCGTGCGCCAGCGCCTGCATCAGACCCAGGCCGATCACGTAGCCGGCCGCCTCGTCCGAGGGTACTGTGCCGCCCACGTCGCGCACCGCCTCCTGGATGCAGCGCACGATGATGGCGGTGGAATCGAACAGGGTGCCGTCCCAGTCGAAGGCAATCAAATCAAACTGTCGGGGCATCGCTGACCAATCGCATCAATTCAGGGGGCAAGGCCGCTTCAAGCCGGATGCGCTTGCCCGTGGCCGGGTGGGTGAAGGCCAGTCGCCAGGCGTGGAGGAACATGCGCTCCAGCGGGGCCGGGGCGGCCTGTTTCTGCAAGCGCTTGTTCAAATCGAAATCACCGTATTTGTCATCGCCCAGGATGGGGTGGCCCTCGCCGGCCAGGTGCACGCGAATCTGGTGGGTGCGGCCGGTCTTGATGGTCACCTCCAGCAGGCTGACCTCGCCCGCCTCGGGCAGCATCAGGCGCTGCTGCACCTTGACCAGGCTGACCGCGCGCATGGCGTCGGGATGGGCGGCCTCGACGATGCGCACCCGCCGCTCCCCATCGGGCAGCAGGTACTTGCACAGCGGCTTGTCCAGCACCTTGAGCTTGTCGGGCCAGTGGCCGCGCACCAGGGCGAGGTACACCTTGTCGGTGCCGCGCTCCCTGAACTGCTCCTGCAGGTTCTTCAGCGCCATGCGCTTGCGGGCCACCAGCAAGATGCCGCTGGTTTCACGATCCAGGCGGTGCACCAGCTCCAAGAATTTTTCCTCTGGCCGGGCCATGCGCAGCTGCTCGATCATGCCGAAGGCCACGCCGCTGCCCCCATGCACGGCCACCCCGGCCGGTTTGTTCACGGCCAACAACTGCTCGTCTTCCAGCATGTACGAAAAATCTCGCGCAGGCGCGTGGCCACCCACGGTGGAGCTGGCGCCATGGCGCGAGACCTCCTGCATGGCCTGGGCCTTTTCATCGGCCCGGACCGAGGTCCGCACGGGGGGCAGGCGCACCACATCGCCGGCTTCCAGCCGCGTGTCGGCCGAGGCGCGGCCCTTGTTGATGCGCACCTCGCCGCTGCGGATGATGCGATAGACGTGCGTCTTGGGCACGCCCTTGAGGTGCCGCACCAGGAAGTTGTCCAGGCGCTGCCCGGCCAGGTCCGGATCCACCGTGAGCAGGCTGGCCTGCGGAGCGGTATCCGTTCTGGTTTTCCCCGACTCCAAAGTTTCCTCGGGCGGAGGGTGGGCTGCCCCTATAATGAGTTTCACTAGCGTTACGCTGTAAGTGGTTGATTTGTCTGGCAGTTTAGACCACCCAAATCACAAGGCCACAGCGGCGCTGGAGGTCGACACCTGCTGACCGCTGCCACCGACGGACCCGGCCCAGTTGCCCCCGGTCGCAGCAGCAGTGCAGCCAGGTCGACGTTGTGCGAACACACACGGAATACCCAAGCAGGCAGCCACAAGGGGCTGTCTGCGGATCCAGGTGAGATCGAAGTCCTCCACGGATGCCCCTGATGACTCTACTGCTGGGACTGCTTTTTCTGGGCCTACGGCGCTTCATAGCCCCGTCGGATGGCTCGGCATGGCCATCCCGTCCTGTCATCCCGGCCAACGCTGCCCCTAGGGCAGCACCATCCCGCCAGGCCCCCGCTCGCCTCTTCCACGCGCCCACGCCCCAGCTCCTGACCTGACCCACCCGGTCGCGTCGGGCCTGCGGGCTCTTCGGCAATTCCCCTCGTTCGCGCCACGCCGGCTCCAGGTGTCGTTTGCCCGTATTGGGCGCATGCATGCTCGAGACAACGAGAACGACAAGGAATTCCGATGAAACGGATGCTGATCAACGCCACCCAGGCTGAAGAACGCCGGCTGGCCATCGTCGATGGACAAAAACTCCTCGACTACGAAATTGAAATCGAAGGGCGCGAACAGCGCAAAGGCAACATCTACAAGGCCGTCGTCACCCGCGTCGAGCCCTCGCTGGAAGCCTGCTTCGTCGACTACGGCGAAGACCGCCACGGCTTTTTGCCGTTCAAGGAAATCTCCAAACAGTATTTCCAGGCCGGCGTGTCGCCCAGCCAGGCCCGCATTCAAGACGCCATCCGCGAAGGCCAGGAATTGCTGGTCCAGGTGGACAAAGAAGAGCGTGGCAACAAGGGCGCGGCCCTGACCACCTTTGTCTCGCTGGCCGGCCGCTATGTGGTGCTGATGCCCAACAACCCGCGCGGCGGTGGCGTCAGCCGCCGCATCGAGGGCGATGACCGCGCCGAGCTCAAAGAGGCGATGGACCAGCTCGAGTACCCCAACGGCATGTCCATCATTGCGCGCACCGCCGGCATTGGCCGCTCCGCGCCCGAGCTGCAATGGGACTTGAACTACCTGCTGAAACTGTGGAGCGCCATCGACGGCGCGGCCAAAGGCGGCAAAGGCGCCTTCCTGATTTACCAGGAATCGAGCCTGGTGATTCGCGCCATCCGCGATTACTTCAACAACGACATTGGCGACATCCTGATCGACACGGATGACATTTACGAGCAGGCCCAGCAGTTCATGTCGCACGTCATGCCCGAGCATGCCGCGCGCGTGAAGCGCTACCGCGACGATGCGCCCTTGTTCAGCCGCTTCCAGATCGAGCACCAGATCGAGTCGGCCTATGCCCGCACCGTGAACCTGCCCTCGGGTGGGGCCATCGTGATCGACCACACCGAAGCCCTGGTGTCGGTGGACGTCAACTCGGCGCGCGCCATCCGTGGCGGCGACATCGAAGAGACCGCCACCCGCACCAACCTGGAAGCCGCCGACGAAGTGGCCCGCCAGATGCGCTTGCGCGA
>CANGYC010000139.1 GCA_947457975.1 Comamonadaceae bacterium
ACGCCCAGGGCAACACCATCACCACCCAGAACCCCCTGGACGTGGCGATCACCGGCAACGGCTACTTCCAGATTGCACAGCCCGATGGCACCCTGGCCTACAGCCGCGACGGCAGCTTCAAGCTCTCGGCCACCGGTCAGCTGGTGACCGCCGGCGGCTCTCTGGTGCAGCCGGCCATCACCGTCCCGCCCAATGCCTCGAGCATGACCATCGGCCGCGACGGCACGGTCTCGGTGGAGCTGGCCGGCGGCGCCAACCAGGTGCTGGGCCAGATCCAGATCGCCCGCTTCATTAATCCGAGCGGCCTGCAGTCGCTGGGCCAAAACCTGATGCGCGAGACCCCGGCCAGCGGAGCGCCGCAGGTGCTGGTGCCCGGCCAGGCCGGCGCCGGCTCGCTGGTGCAGGGCTCTCTGGAAGCCTCCAACGTGAACGTGGTCGAGGAGATGGTCAGCATGATCGAGACGCAGCGCGCCTACGAGATCAACTCCAAGGCCATCTCGGCTGTCGACAGCATGTTGCGCTTCATCAACGAGCGTCTCTGACGCGCCCTCACCGGATCAGGCATGAAACACCTCCTCGTTCCCGCCGCACTGCTGGCCCTGCTGTCAGGCTGCACCATCATTCCGCCCCAGCCGCTGGTGCACAGTGCCGATTTCGGCCCGGTCTATCCCCAGCCCGCCGAGCGGCCGCAGGTGGCTACCGGCTCCATTTACCACCCGCGCATTGCTGAAAGCCTGTTCGGTCGTGGTCGGGGTTACCAGGTGGGGGACGTCATCACCGTGATCCTGAACGAGTCCACCCAGGCCGCCCGCGAGCAAAACAGCTCGCTCAGCCGTGTCTCCAGCAACGCTGTGGTGCCTACCGGTACACAAAACAAAGTCGCCAACATGGGCGCACTGCTCACCGGCGTGAATCTGCTGGGCGGCAGCATCAAGAACGATGGCGTGGGCACCGCTGACCAGAAAGCCACCCTGGAAGGGGCGGTGGCGGTCACCGTGGTGAACGTGCTGCCCAACGGCAACCTGGTGCTGCGCGGCGAAAAACAGCTGGCACTGACCGAGGGCTCTGAAGTGATCCAGGTGGCCGGCATGATCCGCCCCGAGGACATTGCGCCCAACAACACCGTGCAGTCGCGTCGGCTGGCCAATGCCCAGATCACCTACCGCGGCACCGGTGACCTGGCCGCCGCCACCCGCGCCGGCTGGGGCACCAGCGCGCTGCTCAAGCTCTGGCCCTTTTGAGCGCCATGCCTGACCCCTTTCCAAGGATTTCCATGTACCGCATCACCTCCCTGTTCCTTAGCCTGGCACTGTCGGCCGCAGCTCTGCTGCCCACGGCGGCGCATGCCGACCGCATCAAGGACCTGGCCAATGTGGCGGCCAAGCGCACCAACCAGCTGATCGGCTACGGCCTGGTGGTGGGCCTGCAAGGCACGGGCGACGGCGCCGATGTGTCCTTTACCACCCAAAGCATGAAGACCATGCTGGCGCGCATGGGCATTGCCCGCGAGGGTGTGCTGGCGGACTTTGAGACCGCCACCACCGTGGGCAAGATGGACATCCGCAACGTGGCGGCCGTCATGGTCACGGCTGAATTACCTGGCTTTTCCAAGCCTGGCCAGAAGATCGATATCAACGTCTCAGCCATTGGCCGTGCCAGCAACCTGCGCGGCGGCAACTTGCTGCTGACCAGCTTGCGCGGAGTGGACGGCGAGGTCTATGCGCTGGCGCAGGGCTCGGTCACCGCCACTGGCATCGATGCCAATGCCGCGGGCTCCAGGGTCGCCATTGGCGTGCCCACCTCGGCCCGTGTGCCGGGCGGCGCCACCGTGGAGCGCGCGGTTGACACCCCGTTTACCACCGCCGAGCACCTGATCCTGAATGTGCGCGAGGGTGACTTCACCACCACCACGGCCATCGTCAACGCCATCAACAGCCGCTTTGGCGATGGCGTGGCCAAGGCCTTCGACAGCGTGTCGGTGGCCGTGCGCGCCCCGCAGGACATCAGCCAACGGGTGGCCTTCATGAGCATGGTGGAGAACATCGACGTGGTGCCTGGCGAACCACCGGCCCGTGTGGTGGTCAATTCTCGAACGGGCACCGTGGTGATCAGCCGCAATGTGCGCGTCACTGCGGCGGCCGTCTCGCACGGCACCATCTCGGTGGCCATCTCGTCCACCAACGAGGTGTCGCAGCCCAACGCCCTGAGCGGCGGCCAGACCGCGGGCGTGCAGAACGCCGAGGTGGCCGTCAATGAACCCAAGAACCCCATGTTCCTGTTCCAGCCCGGTGTGGACCTGCGCCAGATCGTGGATGCCGTGAACCAGGTGGGCGCCTCGCCCTCGGCCCTGATCGCCATCCTGGAGGCGCTCAAGAGCTCGGGCAGCCTGCGCGCCGAGCTGGTGGTGATCTAAGCCCTGCACATCTGAACCGCTCGAGACCTGCACATCATGGAACCCATCAACAACGCCACCGCCCGCAGCTACCTGGACTTTCAGGGCCTGGGCGAGCTGCGCGGGCAAGCCGCCCGCGATGGCAAGGCGGCCCTGCGCGAGACGGCCCAGCAGTTTGAGGCCCTGTTCCTGCAGATGATGATGAAGTCCATGCGCGAGTCGATCGAGAAAAGCGACCTCATGAGCTCGCCCCATGCGGACACCTTCGAGGCCATGTTCGACAAGGAAGTCTCCATGGCCATGGCAAAGCGCAATTCGATTGGCCTGGCCGACATGCTGGTGGAGGCTCAAACCCGCCAGATGAACGCCATCACGCCGGCGGCCGATGCCTTGGCAGCCCGCGAGGCTGGGGCAGCGCCCACGGCCATGCCGCTGAACCCGCCCCAGCCCGGCCTGTCTTTGCAGACTGCGCCCACGCCTCTGGCGCCTTTGCCGCGCCCCGCTACCGCTTTGCCCCTGAGCCGGATTGATGCCCTCACGAGGAGCCAGCCGTGAGTGACCTTCTGGGCGTAGCAGGCAATGCGGCGGCGGCCTACCAGCTGGCGCTGGCCACTGTCAGCAACAACATTGCCAACGTCTCCACCGACGGCTATTCCCGTCAGGCTGTTGACCTGCGCGAGGCGGCTCCCCGGCAACTGGGCGGCGCCTACATTGGCACCGGCGTCATTTATGACCGCGTCAAGCGCCAGTACGACGCTTTTGCCGAGCTGAACCTGCGCGGCAGCAACAGCGAATTGGCCAGCCAGGAGCCCATGGTCGACTACACCAACCGGGTGGTCGACCTCATGGGCAGTGAGGGGGCAGGTCTGGTCAGCGCCCTCGATGAATTCTTTTCCTCGTCCCGAGGCCTCACCACCGACCCTGCGTCGGCGGCGCTGCGTGGCTCTTTCTTTCGCTCGGCGCAGGGCCTGACCTCCCGCTTTGGCCTGATCTCCAGCCAGCTCGACCTGGTGGACACCGAGACCCGCGATGCCGTCGAAGGCACGGTGGCCTCGATCAACACCCTGGCCCAGCAGTTGGCGGCCGTCAATGGCCAGCTGGCCAAGCACGGCAATGTGCAGAGCCAGCCTTCCGAGCTGATGGACCAGCGCGACCGCCTGCTCAGGGAGCTCTCGCAGTTTGTCAACGTCCGGGTGGACTACAAGGTCAATGGTGCCGTGCAGGTCAGCGTAGGCAGCAGCTCGGCGTCCAAGGATGTGATCGTCAAGGACATGGTGGCCGTGCGCATCGGCACCACCACCGACGCCAAAGAGCCCAACCGCATCGGCCTGGTGCTCGACCCCTACGGTGAAACCCCCAAGTCTCTGGTGAGTGTGAGCAGCGGCAAGCTCGCTGGGCTCATGAGTTTTCGCGAGCAGGTGCTCGATGGCAGCCGCAACGCACTCGATGACATCGCCCGTGTGCTCATGACCGAGGTCAACAGCCTGCACAGCTCGGGCGTGGACGGCTACGGCCAGCTCGGCGGCGACATGTTCAAGGTGGAAGCCGGTGCGGCACACCTGGCCGCGGGCATCAAGCTGGCCATTGATGATCCGATGCGCATTGCCGCCGCCGCCCAGTTCCGGGTGATCGAGGCGGCCAACAACACCGGCCGTGCCGATGCCACGGTGACGTTTTCCGCACCCCTCTACGGCGCCCCCAAGGACTTGGGCGCGGTCTTGAGCAACAACAGCAGTGCGTCCGCCGGGCTGAGCTTTCCGGTGGGAGGCACACCGCCCCTGGCCAGCGTGGGCAGCATTGCCTCGGGTCTGAAGGACGTCACCATTTATCTGAGTGAGGCGCAGGGCGACCAGCAGCTGCAGCTTTTCACGCGCGACGGTCGCCATGTGCTGGGCTCGCCCCTGAACCCCTCGCAGCAGCAGGGCCTGCTCAGCAGCGGTGGCGTGGAGCCTGGCGCCACTTACGACGCGAGCCAGCGCAACCTCGCCGGTGCCCAGGGCTACCGCGGCATGCAGGTGTTCTACGGCGCCCGGGCCGAGGTGCTCAAGGCGCAGGCCTTTGACAGCAAGGATCGGCCCACCCCTGGCGCGGCGATTCCAGCCCTGCTCGAAGGTGGACGCCTGCGCAGCGGCCTCTCCCAGATTGCCGCCAACACCCTCAAGCTCAATGGTGTGTCGCTGCCGGCTCTGAACGCCAGTTCCAACAGCGGCCTGACCGCCCCCGAGGTGGCGGCCTGGCTAAATGCCGCCGGCCAGGCTCAGGGCATCACGGCCCGCGCCCTCAACGAGGTGCGTGCGCCGGCCAGCCAGCTCAAGCTCGACCGCTCGCTCATTCTTAACGGCGTGACCATCACGCCCGTGGGTTCGGGCTTCGGTTCGGCTCAGGGCCTGGTTGATGCCATCAACACCCAAAACGCCTCCAGCGGTGTGCAGGCCTCGCTGAGCCCGCAGGGCGAGCTTGTGCTGACCAACACCCTGGGCAACGAAGGCAAGGACATCAAGGTCGAACCCTTGTTGGCCAACGGCGGCAACGCGCTGAACATCACGCCGGGCATCTACAGCGGCCGCCTTGAACTCTCGCGGGCCCTGGTCAGTGGCACCGACACCCCTATTGAGCTGAGTTTCGGCGCCGCCGGCAAACCCAGCGACCTGGCGGCTCTGGGTTTTCGTACCGCCGCCTACATCAAGGGCACGGTGCCCGATGACCTGCTGGTCTGCGTGACGGACACCGCCGCGGGCAACACCGCCCGGGTGTCAGCCACCTACGCCGGCTCGCCGGTGCCTGTGGCCAGCGATCTGCGCGCCAACCCGATGCAGATCACCTTTGTCACGCCCACGGGGGCCAGTCCGCTGCGCTACCAGATCATCGACACGGCCACCAAATCGGTGCTGGCTGAGCGTGACCTGGACCCCGCAGCGCTGGACGACGGGATCAGCTACCGGGGTCTGAAGATTGCTTTTTCAAGCATGCCGCAGCGGGGCGACCGCTTCATGCTGGACGGCAATCCCGACGGCGCGGGCAACAACGACAACATTCGCGCCATTTCTGCGCTGCAAAGCGCCCCCTTGCTCCGCGGCGCCAAGACCCTGGCCGGCGGTTACACCGACCATGTCAACCAGATGGGCAACCTGGCCCGCCAGGCCTCGATTGCCAGGGATGCGCTCACGGTGGTGCGCGACCAGGCCCAGGAAAAGCGCGACCAGGTGGTCGGCGTGAACCTGGACGAAGAGGCCGCCAGCCTGATCCGCTATCAGCAGGCCTACCAGGCCTCGGCCAAGGTCATGCAGGTGGCCTCCCAGTTGTTCGACTCCATCATCCAGCTGCGCTGACTCCGGATCTTGAGCCGCTGACACCCTTTCACCCCGGAACCTGCCATGACCATTTCCACCAGCTATTGGTTTGACCGTGCTGCCCAGCAGATGAGCAATGTGCAGTCCCGCGTGGTCAAGAGCCAGGCCGATGTGGCCAGTGGCAAGCAGGTGCAGCGCCCGAGCGACGCGCCAGAGCAGGCCGCGCTGATCCAGCGCTACAAGTCGCTGCTGGCCCGCCACGAGAACTACATCGGCAACATGGGCCTGGTCAAAGCCCGTCTGGATGTGGAAAACGGCGCGATCGACAGCGTGGTCAACCTCATGTTCCGGGCCAAGGAACTGGTGGTCCAGGCCTCCAACGACAGCGTGTCCGCCTCGGATCGGCAATCGATTGCCACCGAGCTGCAAGGCCTGCGCGACCAGATTCTCAGCCTGGCCAACAGCCAGGACAACAACGGCAACTACCTCTTCGCCGGCAGCCGCGTGGGCCAGCCGGCCTTCGCCGCGCCGACCGATGACCCCACCGCCTCGCCCGTGTACCAGGGCGACCGCACCCGCATGGGCGTGATGATCGGCGACCAGCGCTCGCTGCCCATCAACAGGGCAGGTGCCGACGTGTTCAACCGCGTGGTGCGCACCGACGGCCAGGGCAACAGCCAGGGTGTGGAATTCTTCAAGTCCCTGGACGACATGATCCAGGGCGTCAAGAGCTCCTCGCAGTCGGCCATGCAGCGCGGCAACAAGGAGCTCGACGGCCTGCTCGACGGCTTGCTGCAGGCCCAGGCCGACGTGGGCACCGACATGAGCATCCTGGAGCAGCAAACCTTCACCCTGGAAGACACCCTGGCCACGTTCAAG
>CANGYC010000140.1 GCA_947457975.1 Comamonadaceae bacterium
CAAGGTGGTGAAGGGATAGTCGGCGATGCGCGGCCGGGCATTGGAGACAGCCGAGATCAGCGTGGACTTGCCCGCATTGGGCAGGCCCAGCAGGCCTACGTCGGCCAGCACCTTGAGCTCGAGCTTGAGGCTTTTGCGCTCGCCTGGCCAGCCGGGGGTCTTGGTGCGCGGCGCGCGGTTGGTCGAGCTCTTGAAGCGCAGGTTGCCAAAGCCGCCGTCGCCGCCCTTGGCGATCATCACTTCTTCGCCGGGCACCAGCAGCTCGTAGAGCACCTCGCCGGACTCAGCATCCGTCAGGATGGAACCCACCGGCATTTTCAGGAGGATGTCGTCGCCCTTGGCCCCGAACATGTCGGAGCCCTTGCCGTGCTCGCCGTTGCGCGCTTCATGGCGGCGCGAGTACCGGTAGTCGACCAGGGTGTTGAGGTTGGGGTCCGCCACAGCATAGATGTGACCGCCTCGTCCACCATCGCCGCCGTTGGGCCCACCGAATTCTTTGTACTTCTCATGGCGGAAGGAGACGCAGCCACTGCCGCCATCGCCAGCGGCGATGTCAATAAATGCTTCGTCAACGAATTTCATGGTGGGCGGTGGCTGCTGCAGCAGGCGTTAGTTTACAAAAGGGTGTGCCACGAAGGCCCTGCCGGTGCGGCTTGCCCAGGCGTCTGAGGGGCAACAACAAAAAAGCCCCGCGGACGGGGCTTTTTTGTGGGTCGGTGTGATCAGGCTCAGGCCGGGGTCACGCTGACCGTGTGCTTGTTCATCTCGCCTTTGACCGCGAAAGACACCTGACCGTCCACCAGGGCGAACAGCGTGTGGTCCTTGCCGACGCCCACGTTGGTGCCCGCATGGAACTTGGTGCCACGCTGGCGCACGATGATGCTGCCTGCGCTGATGGCCTGACCGCCGAACGCTTTCACGCCCAGCATCTTGGGCTTGGAATCTCGCCCGTTTCGCGTAGAGCCGCCGCCTTTTTTCTGTGCCATTTCCTAGACTCCTGGTGGGGCGGCTCAGCCGGCGATGGCGCCGATCTGCAGCTCGGTGTAGTTCTGGCGATGCCCTTGGCGCTTCTGGTAGTGCTTGCGACGGCGCATCTTGAAGATGCGAACCTTGTCGTGCCTGCCCTGGGCCACCACCGTGGCTTTGACAGTTGCGCCGGACACCAAGGGCGTGCCAACCTTGATCTCGCTGCCGTTGCCGACAGCCAGAACTTGGTCAATCACGATCTCTTGGCCTACGTCCGCAGCAATCTGTTCTACTTTAATTTTTTCGCCGGAAGCAACCTTGTATTGCTTGCCACCGGTTTTTATGACCGCGTACATGTAAGACCTCTCAAATGGGGGCTTCCGAGGACCCATTTCCACGGAAGCCTTCCATTATAGCCCGGCCAAACCCGGGCCGTCCAGGCGGCCCACCGCCTGGCGCTTGGAACGAGGTGGCTCAGGGGCATCTCCCTATAATCGCCCAGCTTTTTTGCATTTGGACGCCTTTTGTCACACCAACCTTCCAGCACGACCGCCGCTCTGGCCCTCATCGCCCAGGACATGGCCGGTATGGATTCGGTCATTGAGCGGCGCCTGAGCTCGGATGTGCCGCTGGTGGGTCAGGTGTCCCGCTACATTGTGGCCGCAGGGGGCAAGCGGCTCAGGCCGGCCTTGCTGCTTCTGATGAGTGGCGCCCTGGGGTGCACCAGCGAGCAGCGCTTGAATTTAGCGGCCGTGGTGGAGTTCATCCACACCGCCACTTTGCTCCATGATGACGTGGTCGATGAGTCCACCCTGCGTCGTGGCCGCGCCACGGCCAACGAGGCCTTTGGTAACCCGGCCAGTGTGCTCGTGGGCGATTTCCTGTACTCCCGCGCGTTTCAGATGATGGTGCAGGCCCAAAACATGCGTGTGATGGAGGTGCTGGCGGAGGCCACCAATGTCATTGCGGAAGGCGAGGTGCATCAGCTGATGAACATGCATGACGCCTCTATCTCTGAGGCGGAGTACCTGCGCGTCATCCGCTCGAAGACGGCCAAGCTGTTCGAGGCCAGCGCACGCCTGGCAGCGATCCTGGCTCAGGCCAGCCCTGCTCTGGAAGCGGCCTGCGCGGATTACGGACAGGCCCTGGGGACAGCTTTTCAGGTCATCGACGATGTGCTGGACTACGACGGCGATGTGGTCGAGATGGGCAAGAACCTGGGCGACGACCTGCGCGAAGGCAAGGTGACCTTGCCACTCATCGTCGCCATGCAGCGCGGTAGTTATTCGCAACGGGCCCTGATCGAGCAGGCTGTTCAAGAAGGCGATTCAGCGCAGATGGGCCAGATTCTCGCCATCGTTCAGGAGACCGGTGCGCTTGATCTGACGCGTTCGCGCGCGGCGCAGGAGGCCCAGCGCGCCATCGACGCTTTGTCGCTGCTGCCGCCCAGCCCTTACCGCGAAGCGCTGCACAGCCTGGCGGCCCAACTCTTGGATCGCCGCGCCTGAGCACGCTTCTTCCAGGCCCGTGGCCTGGAGCGATTTACACCTGAAAGCGTTCGACCTCGCGGCGAGTGGCGTCAGCGATGTTCGACAGCCCCTGGATGGTGGCCGTGATTTCCTCTGACGCCGCTGCGTTGCTGCGCGCAATGTTGTCGACGTTGGACCGGTTCACGTTGATTTCCTCCATCGCCGGGCTCTGCTGCTCCAGGGCTGCTGCAATGCGCCTGAGCATGTTGTCGGTCTCCTGGGCGTCCAGTTCGATCGAGCTCATCTCCTGGTTCACCTGCGTCACCGTGGTCACAGCCCGGTGGGCTTCTTCCACGGCCTGATTGACCAGGGCGGCGATTTCCTGGGAGCTTTCTGCGCTGTTGAGCGCCAGCTTACCCACCTCGTCGGCCACCACCGCGAAGCCCTTGCCGTGCTCGCCCGCGCGTGCAGCCTCGATGGCGGCGTTGAGCGCCAGCAGGTTGGTCTTGTTGGCGATCTTCTCAATCACTTCGGTGATCCGGCTGATTTTTTCGGAGTTGTGGGCGATGCTGGTGACCACCTGCACCATCTCGTCCATCCGGCGCATGCTGGCCCGCACCGACTCGAAGGACTGGCGTGAGCGCTGGCTGGCCGTTTCCGTGCTGCGCGAGACCTCGGTCACCGAGCTCACGGTCTGACGCACAGCCATAGACACCTGGCTGATGGCATGTGTCTGGTTCTGCGCGCCGTCCGCGATCTGCCCGATCGCCTGACTGGTCTGGCTCGACGCGGTGGCCACCTGCTGCGTGTTCTGGCTGATCACGTGCAGCGCCTGCCCCAGCGATTCAAGGGAGGTGTTCATGTTCACTTTCAGCGCTTCCAGGTCCCCGCGGGCGGCCACGCTCATGCGTTCGGCCAGCTTGCCCTGGGCCACGGCCGACATGACATGGCTGACATCGCTGAAGAAGGCCTGCTGCGCCTCGATGCTTTGGTTGATGTGGTCCTTCAGTGCCTGCAGATCGCCGGTGGCCTGCGCCGTCACACGCTCTCTGAGTTGGCCCTGGGCAATGCCTCCCATCACCCGCGTGATGTCCTGGAACACCTGTTGTTGGGCTTCGATGCTCTGGTTGATTCCCAGCTTGAGCGTGTTGAGGTCGCCGCGGGCCTCCACGGTGACCCGCCCTTTGAAGTTGCCTTGTGCCACGCCGTTCATCACATTGATGATGTCCTTGAGCGTGGAGTCCAGGGAGCGCTGCATCGTGATGATCTTTTGCAGCAGCGGCAGTTTCTGGTGGCTTTGGGCGCTTTCCCTGGCGGAGAAATCGCCTTCGCTGATGCGACCGGCCACCTCCGCCACCAGGGCGGCTTCCACGGCTTCGCGTTTGAGGATGACGGCCATGAACACCAGCATGCCGGCCTCAAACACCACGTAGGCTGCATGGACCAGGATCAGCCCTGGATTCACCTGGCCGCTGAGCACATAAAACTCACCTGTGCCGGTGGCCTGCAGGATGCCGAAACCCACATGGTGCACGGCGATCAGGCCAGCGGCCACCACCACGGGACGCCAGTCGCGGTACTAGAGCAGGAAGGCCAGCAGGGCGAAGATGCCGAAGTGCATCTCGGTCATGCCCTGGTTTTGCTGAATCATCAGGGCCGAAGAGATCATGAGTGCACAGGCGATGGCCGTGCGCGAGACCAGCGAGCCAGGTGCGGCGCGGTAGATCATCCAAGGCACTACAAAGGCGGGCAGGCCGACGGCCAGCGCGATGTCCCAGGTGTTCGTCACCGCACCAATGCCCAGGCAGAGCAGGGCCAGGAAAGCCAGCGTGGTCAGCATCAAGCGGTCGGCCTTGGCTCGCTGGGGTTGCAGCATGGCTTCGGTGTTCAGGGAGGGGTTCACGGTCAAGGTGCTCATGGTTGGAGGGCGCGGCAAATCATCTGGAATCTCAGTGGATCCGCCAGAAACCACTACACCAGATTGCAGGGTTTTTGCAGGCGTTCAACAACAGAAACGGTGCGTCGCAAATGAAGCGGGGCCCCTTAGGGACACTGCTAAAATGACGTGTTCTGGCGCCTACAGCGCGCCATATCGGGGTGTAGCTTAGCCTGGTAGAGCGCTACGTTCGGGACGTAGAGGCCGGAGGTTCGAATCCTCTCACCCCGACCAGAGTGGACCCATAAAAACCCACCGATTCCTAAAGGTCGGTGGTTTTTTTTCGTGCCCTTGCGCCTTTAGGGGAATCCTGTAGCAGGGTTCGGTTTCGGAAATGTTCAAATTCCGTTTCCTCTTCAATATCGCCCTCAAGGAGAACCAGCCCATGAAAACCCGCCGCCAGTTGATCCAAGGCGCCGCTGCAGTGAGTGTGCTCAGTCTGACTCCCCTCATCTCTCGGGCTCAGACCCGATTGGAGTCCTTGCGCATCATTGTGGGCTTTCCGCCCGGGGGGACGACCGACGCGTTCTCGCGGCGCGTCGGTGAAAAACTGCGTGGCACTTTCGCCAATACAGTCATCATCGACAACAAGCCGGGCGCGGGTGGACAACTCGGCGTGATGACCCTGAAGTCGGCCGCGGCTGACGGGGCCCACATTTTGTATTCGCCGGCGTCCATGATGACCATCTACCCGCACTCTTACTCTCGCCTGGGGTATGCGGTCTCCGATGTGGCGCCCATCGGCATCGGCCACTCCACCGACCACGCTTTCGTTGTCGGTCCGGCGGTACCCGATTCGGTGAAGAACCTGCGAGATTTTGTTGAGTGGGCCAAGGCCAACCCGGGTAAAGCCAGCATCGGCAACCCGGCTGCGGGCTCCATGCCTCACCTGCTGGCCGGCCGGCTGGCCATGCTGGGCGGCTTCCAGATCACCAATGTGCCTTTTGCCGGTTCGGGTCCAGCCATCCCGCAGGTGCTGGGCGGCCAGCTCGCAGGCATGTCCTCGCCTCTGGGTGACTGGGTGCAACACCACCGCGGTGGCAAGGCCCGCATCCTGGCCACTTCGGGCCCGGAGCGCTCGCCCTACACCCCGGATGTGGCCACCTACAGAGAGCAGGGTTTTGGTGAGCTCATGGTGCGGGAGTGGTTCGGTTTCTTCGCGCCAGCTGGCATCAGCGACGCGAACCGGGACAACCTGAACACCGCGCTGCGTGCGGCGATGAACCAGCCTGATATCCGCGATTTCCTCACGCCTCTGGCAGCCTATCTCGAGGCCAGCACCGTGGCCGATCACAACCGCCGCTTGGCCGCCGACTCTGACATGGCCCGCCGCCTCGTAAGCGCTCTGGGCTTCAAGGCTGATTCTTGATGGCATCGACCAGCGCATCCTGAATTGCGCTGGTCTTTCATTGCCGGCGCCGCCTGCAGGCAGCTCGATGCCTTCTGTCGTCAGTCGTTCGGGCCGCCAAGGATTTCTGGCCGGTGCCGCGCAAGATAAACTGAACCGTCAGTTTTAACGTCTCTTAATTTTTCAGTCCGCAGAATCCGTTCCGTTTGGCAGCAGGGACGAGTTCTTGTGCTTTTTTTTAGCCTCAAGGAAATCCAATGAAATTCAACCGAAGCGCATTCGCCGGCATGGCTTTTTCGACCCTGTTTCTGGCCGCTTGCGGGCAAGGATCCGGCCCCGGCAAGACAGCGATTGAAATGTTCGAGAAGGTCTGCAAGACCAACGATTACTCGGCCATGCTTGAGTACGTGGCACCTGAGTCGGCTGCCCTGATGGGCATCGGCGTGGGCATCATGAAGGACAAGGGCGCGGCAAGCGATGCCCACTTCTGCAAATCCCCGATCAAGGTGGTGTCCGAAAAGATCACTGACAACACCGCCGTCGTGGTGCTCAGTACCGACGAAAAGCCCATGGACTGGAAAAAAATCGACGGTAAATGGAAATACACCATCAAAAAATAAGAAAGCGTTTTTTGCTGGGCTCATCGGCGCTTCTTTTGGCGTCGATGGCGTGGCTCTGGGACGCTGCAGTCCATCGAGGCGAGCTCGCCTCGGTGCGGTCTCCAGGTCCTGGCGGCCCTGAGAATTCCCAGGCGGTTTTTTCAGTCCCTGCCCAGGGTGACCTGATTTTCCGTACGGGCAGGGG
>CANGYC010000141.1 GCA_947457975.1 Comamonadaceae bacterium
CAATTCTTCGCAGGCAAGGAACGCACGCAGGAGGAGTTCTTCAACACCTTCGAGGCGCTGCTGGCCAAGCGCGCACACATCATCATGACCAGCGACACCTATCCCAAGGGGCTGGCCGACATCGACGAACGCCTGACCTCGCGTTTCGACGCCGGGCTCACCGTGGCCATCGAGCCGCCCGAGCTCGAGATGCGCGTGGCCATCCTGATCCGCAAGGCCGCGGCCGAAGGCACGGTGATGCCGGAAGACGTGGCCTTCTTCATTGCCAAGAACGTGCGCGCCAACGTACGGGAACTGGAAGGCGCGCTGCGCAAGGTGCTGGCCTACGCGCGCTTCTCGCACAAGGACGTGCACATCGGCGTGGCACGCGAGGCCCTGCGCGACCTGCTGTCCATCCAAAACCGGCAGATTTCGGTGGAAAACATCCAGAAAACCGTGGCCGACTTCTACAAGATCAAGGTCGCGGACATGTATTCCAAGAAGCGGCCGGCCAGCATCGCCCGCCCGCGCCAGATTGCCATGTACCTGGCCAAGGAGCTCACCCAAAAAAGCCTGCCAGAGATCGGCGAGCTCTTTGGCGGCCGCGACCACACCACGGTGCTGCATGCGGTGCGCAAGATGGCGGCCGAACGCCAGCAACTGAGCGAGTTGAACCAGCAACTCCATGTGCTGGAGCAGACCCTGAAAGGCTGAAAAACGATCTCCCCAGCCCGCCCAACCCCTTGGGGCCGCAATTGGCAGGAACCGGGTCAAACAGGGGAAAATAGAGCCAACCATGCCGGGGGCCGATTCCCGGGTGCGACTACCATCAAAGACATCACGCCAAGACAAGAAAGACAAGCCCCATGATCGTCCTCAAAGCACCCCAGGAACAGGTTCTCTCGGCCCTGCAGTCGGTGGCCGGCATCGTCGAGCGCCGCCATACCCTGCCCATCCTGGCCAACGTGCTGATCCGCAAAACGGGCGGCCAGGTGCAGCTGACCACCAGCGATCTGGAGATCCAGATCCGCACCAGCAGCGAGCTCGGGGGCGACGAGGGCAACTTCACCACCACCGTGGGCGCGCGCAAGTTGATCGACATCCTGCGCTCCATGCCCAGCGACCAGACCGTCTCGCTCGAGTCCAACCAGAACAAGCTGCTGCTCAAGGGCGGTAAAAGCCGCTTCACCCTGCAGACCCTGCCGGCCGAAGACTTTCCGCTGGTGCAGGAAGCGGCCAGCTTCGGCCCCGCCTTCTCGGTGCCGCAAAAAACGCTCAAGGCGCTGCTGAACCAGGTGTCGTTCTCGATGGCGGTGCATGACATCCGCTACTACTTGAATGGCATCCTGTTCGTGGCCGAGGGCAAGCAGCTGAGCCTGGTGGCCACCGATGGCCACCGCCTGGCCTATGCCTCGGCCGAACTGGACGTGGACATCGCCCAGCGCCAGGAAGTGATCCTGCCGCGCAAGACCGTGCTGGAACTCCAGCGCCTGCTGTCTGACAAAGAAGGCGCCATCGAGATGCGCTTTGCCGGCAACCAGGCCAAGTTCGGCTTCGACGGCATGGAGTTCGTCACCAAGCTGGTGGAGGGCAAGTTCCCTGACTACAACCGCGTGATCCCCAAGAACCACAAGAACATCGTGGTGCTGGGCCGCACCGCCCTCTTGGCCAGCCTGCAGCGTGCCGCCATCCTCACCAGTGAGAAATTCAAAGGCGTGCGCCTGAACCTCGAGCCTGGCACCCTGCGCGTGGCCTCCACCAACGCCGAGCAGGAAGAGGCCGTGGACGAGCTCGATATCGACTACGGCGGCGACGCCATCGAGATTGGTTTCAACGTGACCTACCTGATCGACGTGCTGGGCAATATGGACCAGGACATGGTCAAGCTCGAGCTGGCCGACGCCAACAGTTCGGCCCTGGTCACCATTCCCGACAACACCGACTTCAAGTACGTGGTCATGCCCATGCGTATCTGAGCGTGAGCAGGCCTTGCGCCTGAGCAGCACAGACCAGGCAGCCCGCGCCCCGCGCGGGTTTGCCCATTCAAGAGATCCCCGAAAGTATTTATGACCGACGACACCAAGCCCACCGAGGCGGCCAGCAACGCCACGGAAAGCAGCAACTACCAACCCACGATCGACGCCAACCAGGCAGGCGCTTCGGAGGCCTATGGTGAAGGTGCCATTCAAATTCTGGAGGGCCTGGAGGCCGTGCGCAAGCGCCCGGGCATGTACATCGGCGACACCTCTGACGGCACCGGCCTGCACCACCTGGTGTTCGAGGTGGTCGACAACTCCATCGACGAAGCCCTGGCCGGCCACTGCGACGACATCGTGGTCACCATCCACACCGACAACTCGATTTCCGTGGTGGACAACGGCCGCGGCATCCCCACCGGCATCAAGATGGACGACAAGCACGAGCCCAAGCGCTCGGCCGCCGAGATCGCCCTCACCGAGCTGCACGCGGGCGGCAAGTTCAACCAGAACAGCTACAAGGTCTCGGGCGGCCTGCACGGCGTGGGCGTGAGCTGCGTGAACGCGCTGTCCAAGATGCTGCGCCTGACCATCCGCCGCGAAGGCAAGGTGCACACGCTGGAGTTCTCTCGCGGCGTGGTGCAAAACCGCCTCCTCGAGACGCAAGGCGGCGTCGAGGTCTCGCCCATGAAGGTCATCGGCGACACCGAAAAGCGCGGCACCGAAGTGCACTTCCTGCCGGACACCGACATCTTCAAGGAAAACCACGACTTCCACTACGAGATCCTCTCCAAGCGCCTGCGCGAGCTCTCCTTCCTGAACAACGGCGTGAAAATCCGCCTCAAGGACGAGCGCTCCGGCAAGGAAGACGACTTTTCTGGGACCGGTGGCGTCAAGGGCTTTGTGGACTTCATCAACAAAGGCAAGCAGGTGCTGCACCCCAATGCTTTTGTGGCCATGGGCGACCGCATGAGCGACCAGAACACCAACATTGGTGTGGAGGTGGCCATGCAGTGGAACAGCGGCTACAACGAGAGCGTGCTGTGCTTTACCAACAACATTCCCCAGCGTGACGGCGGCACCCACCTCACGGGCCTGCGCGCGGCCATGACCCGCGTCATCGGCAAGTACATCGAGTCCAACGACCTGGCCAAGAAGGCCAAGGTGGAAGTCACCGGCGACGACATGCGCGAAGGCCTGTGCTGCGTGCTGTCGGTCAAGGTGCCCGAGCCCAAGTTCTCCAGCCAGACCAAGGACAAGCTGGTCTCCAGCGAGGTGCGTGGCCCGGTGGAAGACATCGTGGCCAAGACGCTCACTGACTACCTGGAAGAGCGCCCCAACGACGCCAAGATCATCTGCGGCAAGATCGTCGAGGCCGCCAAGGCCCGTGAAGCGGCCCGCAAGGCCCGCGAGATGACGCGCCGCAAAGGCGTGCTCGATGGCATGGGCCTGCCGGGCAAGCTCGCCGACTGCCAGGAAAAAGACCCGGCGCTCTGCGAGATCTACATCGTCGAGGGTGACTCCGCCGGCGGCTCGGCCAAGCAAGGCCGCGACCGGAAATTCCAGGCCATCCTGCCCCTGCGCGGCAAGATCCTGAACGTGGAAAAAGCCCGCTACGAGAAGCTGCTCACCAGCAATGAAATTCTCACGCTGATCACCGCCCTGGGCACCGGCATCGGCAACGCGGGCGCGGCCAGCAGCGACCCCAAGGCCGGAGCCGACGACTTCAATGTCGCCAAGCTGCGCTACCACCGCATCATCATCATGACCGACGCCGACGTCGACGGCGCGCACATCCGCACCCTGCTGCTGACCTTCTTCTACCGCCAAATGCCCGAGCTGGTGGAACGCGGCCACATCTACATTGCGCAGCCGCCGCTGTACAAGGTCAAGGCCGGCAAAGAAGAGCTCTACCTCAAAGACGCTGCAGCGCTCGATGGCTTCCTCACCCGCATTGCGCTCAAAGACGCCAGCATCGACACGGGCCACGGCACCGTGCTTTCAGGCGACACGCTGGCTGAGCTGGCGCGCAAGCACCAGCTGGCTGAAAACGTCATCAACCGCCTCTCCGGCTTCATGGACCAGGAGGCCCTGCGCGCCATGGCCGACGGCGTGGCGCTCGACCTCGACACCGTGGCCGGCGCCGAAGCCTCGGCCGCTGCACTCCAGGCCTTCCTGCCCGACGCCGAGGTGGCTGGCGAATTTGACGTGCGCACCGACAAGCCCATCCTGCGCGTGAGCCGCCGCCACCACGGCAACGTGAAAAGCAGCCTCATCACGCAGGACTTCGTGCACGGCGCCGACTACGCCGCCCTGGCCGAAGCCGCGCAAACCTTCAAGAGCCTGCTGGGCGAGAACGCCCGCGTGATGCGCGGCGAAGGCGACAAGCAAAAAGAAGAGCGCGTGGGCGACTTCCGCCAGGCCATGCGCTGGCTCATCGGCGAAGCCGAACGCACCACCAGCCGCCAGCGCTACAAGGGCCTGGGCGAGATGAACCCCGAGCAGCTCTGGGAAACCACCATGGACCCGACCGTGCGGCGCCTCTTGCGCGTGCAGATCGACGACGCCATCGAGGCCGACCACGTGTTCACCATGCTCATGGGCGACGACGTGGAGCCGCGCCGCGACTTCATCGAGACCAACGCCCTGCGGGCGGCGAACATCGACGTGTAAGGCGCTGCGCTCGCGGCATCCAGGCCGGCCCCCATCCGCACCCCGCATTCGTGATGCCCGCGCCAACCAACACTGCCACCGCTTCGCCTGACGTCCTGCAGCTACAGGACATCGCGCTCAGGCGAGGCACCCAACTCCTCTTCGACAAGCTCACCCTGTCCCTGAGCGAGCGCCGCATCGGCTTCATCGGGGACAACGGCGCGGGCAAGAGCAGCCTGTTTCGCCTCATCTGCGGCCTGGAGCAGCCTTCTGCCGGCCAGGTGCACCTGCCGACGGCCGGCGCCGACGGTGCCCGGCCCGTGGGCATGATGTTTCAGAACCCGGATGAGCAGTGGATCTTTCCCACCGTGGAAGAAGAGCTGGCGCTCAGCCTCACAGGCCGTGGCCTGCGCCGCCAAGAGGCCCTGGTGCAGGCGCGCCAGTGGCTGGCCGCGCGCGGCTTGGGCCACTGGGCTGAACGCGCGATCGCCAGCCTGAGCCAAGGCCAGCGCCAGCATGTGTGCTGGCTGTCGCTGCTGATCGCCGCGCCCGCCGTGCTGCTGCTGGATGAACCCTTTGCCAGCCTCGACCTGCCGGGGCAGCAGCTGCTGCGCCAGGAGATCGCGCAAGCCCCGCAGCAGGTGCTGCTGTCCACCCACCAGCTCTCGCACGTGCGTGACTTCGAGCGCGTGATCTGGCTCGAAGCCGGCCGCGTGCGCGCCGACGGCCCAGGCGCAGAGGTGTGCGCGGCCTATGAAGCCGAGGTGCTCCAGCGGGCGCAAGAGCGGCGCCTGTCGATCGACGAGGCGGCACCCGCAGGCAAGGCCGGCGCATGAAAAGCCTGTACAGCGAAGAGCGCCGCTGGCTGCACGAGGTCCCGGCCGGCCTGAAGTTTTTGGTGCTGGCCCTGGCGGGAAGCGCCCTCTTTCTGACCAGCCGCATCGACTGGCTGGCGTTGGGCGCCCTGCTGGCTGCCGGGATGTTTGCCTCGCTGGGCCGGGGCACACAGGCCGTGCGGCGCCTGCTGCTGCCGCTGGGGGTGGCCATTGCGTTGGTGGCGGCCTTCCATGCACTGATGGGCCAGGCCGCGCTGGGCATCGCCAGTGCGCTGCGGCTCAGCGCCATGGCCCTGCTCGGCTTTTCCGTGACCGCGAGCACCCGCCCGTCGGACTGCCTGCACCTGATCGAGCGTCTGCTCCAGCCCCTGGCGCGCTTTGGGGTGCGCCCCGACGAGGTGGCGCTGCGGGTGGCCTTGATGCTGCGCTTTGTCGACCAGTTCTTCGGCCTCTGGCAACGGCTGGACGAGTCGCACCGCTTGCGCACCGGGCGCGGCGGCGGCCTGCGGCTGCTGGGGCCTTTGGCCATTCAGCTGCTACTGGCAGCGCGGCGCGTGAGCGACGCGCTGCAGCTGCGCCTGGGAAAATAAGCCTCTTTTCTTTGACGTCTCGACGACATGCCTCCCCTGCGCCACTCTTCCCTCGCCCTGGTGTCCCTGTTTGCCGCCTTGCTGGCGGTGTTCGGCCTGATCCCCAAGATCGACCTGCCCCTGGGCGTGCCCATCACCCTGCAAACGCTGGGCGTCATGCTGGCCGGCTGCCTGCTCGGCGCACGGCGGGGCTTGCAGGCTGTGCTGCTGTTCCTCGTGGCCGTGGCCATTGGCCTGCCCCTGCTCTCGGGCGGACGGGGCGGCCTGGGGGTGTTCATGGCGCCTTCCAGCGGCTACCTGCTGGGCTGGCCCCTGGGCGCCTTGGTCACGGGCTGGCTGATGGGGCGGCTGCCCACGGGAAGCGCCCGCCAGGCGGCCTTCAGCGCCTTCGTGGCCTCGGCCCTGGGCGGCCTCTTGGTGGTGCATGTCTGCGGCGTCGTGGGCCTGGTGATGATCGCAAG
>CANGYC010000142.1 GCA_947457975.1 Comamonadaceae bacterium
CGCGAGCTGTAGCCGTTGGCCCAGAGTTCATGCTGCCAGTGGGTGATCTGTCCGGAGGCATCCAGGCGCGCCTGCATGGCCACGCGGTGGGCCGAGCCCACCGGGCTGTGGGTGAGCTCGTCGGCGCGTGACCACAGCACGCGCACGGGCTGGCCCGGGCAACGCAGCGCCATGAGCACCGCGTCGAGAGCCACGTCGTCGGCACCGTTGTGGCCATAGCAGCCCGCGCCCTCGACATGGTGCAGCGTGATCTGCTCCTTGGCCACGGGCTTGCTTTCCTGAGCCAGCGCCTTGACCAGATCGTCGCGCAGGTTGTGGATGCCCTGGCTGTGCGTCCACACTTCGAGCTGCTGACCGTCCCAGCGCGCCAGCGCGCACGAGGTGCCAATGGAGGCATGCGCCAGGTAGGGCTTGAAGAACACCGCCTGGTGCTGCAGACCATCGGCCGGCCATTCACCCCGCGACCGGCTTTGGCCGCGTTCGGCGGGCACGGTGGTGTCGTTCGGCGCCGAGGTGAGAAAGTCCTCCAGCGCATGCATGTCCGGCAAGGCCGAGCCCGCCTTCCAAGCCAGGCTCGTGCCCAGCCGGGTGGCCGCGGCGTCGGCCGCGCGCTCGGAGGCGGCCACCACAGCGATGAAGCGGCCATCGACCCAGCAGCGCACGCCTGCCGGCAGGGCCGCCACGTCCTCGGCGGGCCAGAACGCCAGGGTGGCATCCATCGTGGGCGGGCGCAGCACCCGGCCATGGAGCATGCCGGGCAGGCGCAGGTCTTGAATAAAACGGGGGCGGCCGAACACCTTGTCAGCCAGGTCCACACGCTGCACGTCGGCACGGCCGAGCAGCCTGCGCTGGCTGGCCGGCTTGGGACGCGCGGTGCCCGGGCATTCCACGTCCAGGTCCACGGCCTGCAGCAGGTGCGAGTAGTCGCCCAGATCGCGTCCGCCCGCCAGGAAGCGGCCTTCGCGGACCTCGATGGATTCAGGCGACTGGCTGCACAGGGCAGCGGCGCGGGCCAGGGCCATGGCCCGCACCTCGGCACAGGCCTGGCGCAGCGCACCGCCGCTGTCCTGCACCGACAGGCTGCCCGAGGTCATGCCTTCGTCGGGGCCGCGCGCCGTGCTCGCGCTGTGCAGGCGCACCGCCGAGAGCGGCACGTCCAGTTCTTCGGCCACCAGCAAGCGCAGGGCCGTGAGGATGCCCTGACCGAGCTCCACCTTGCCGATAAACACGTCCACGATGCCCGGCTCGCTGAAGGTCAGCCACTGGGACAGGCGGCGGTTGGTGTGCAGGCTGCCTGGCAGCAGCGGCCGTCCATCCTTGCGGTCGATGACAAAGCCCCGGACAGGTGAAGCGGAAAGGTCGGACATGTGGGGTGGGATTTCCTGCGCAGGGTGGCGCCCTGGGTGAGGGGAGCGCGGCATCGCCGCCTGCAAAAAAGCCAAGAGTTTAAAAACCAGCGCCGGGTGGGTCCAATGCCAATTGCGTCCCCGCCCATGCCGTTTTGTGATGGCCGGCAGCTGGAATGCCTCTGGTCATTGTGCAGCGCCGACGTACACCTCAGGCTTCTAGGGGTAAATCTTGAGACCGTCCCCTGGTCTCGGGCCTAGACTTTATTGATCAAGTCTTCATTTACACCCCTGGCGGGTCGTCCTGGCATGAACAAAGTCATCATCACCTGCGCCGTGACCGGAGCGATCCACACGCCCTCCATGTCGCCCTACCTGCCGGTGACGCCGGAAGAAATCATCGAAGCGGCCGTGGGTGCGGCCGAAGCGGGTGCCGCCATCATCCACCTGCACGCGAGAGACCCGGTGACAGGCAAGCCGGACCAGAGCCCCGAGGCCTTTGCGCGCTTTCTGCCGCAAATCAAGGCGCGCACCAACGCCGCGCTGAACCTCACCAGCGGCGGCTCGCCCTTCATGACCATCGAGGAGCGCATCCAGCCCTCGATGAAGTTCGCCCCCGAGGTGGCCTCGCTGAACATGGGCTCGTTCAACTTTGCCTTGTTCCCCATGCTCGACCGCTTCAAGGAATTCAAGCACGACTGGGAACGCCAGCACCTGGAAAACAGCCGCGACCTGATTTTTCGCAACACCTTCAAGGACATCGAGTACGCCCTGGCCGCCTGCGCCGCCAATGGCACGCGCTTTGAGCTGGAGTGCTACGACATCGGCCACCTCTACAACCTGGCGCACTTTGCCGAGCGCGGGCTGATCAAGCCGCCTTTCTTCGTGCAGTCGGTCTTCGGCATCCTGGGCGGCATCGGCACCCACCCCGAGGACGTGGCCCACATGAAACGCACCGCCGACCGGCTGTTCGGCTCGGACTACCAGTGGTCGGTGCTGGGCGCCGGCCGCCACCAGATGCGCATTGCCGCCATGGCCGCCAGCATGGGCGGAAACGTGCGGGTGGGCCTGGAAGACAGCCTCTGGCTGGGCCGCGGCACCCTGGCGCAAAGCAATGCGCAGCAGGTGCGCCAGGTGCGGCAGATCATCGAAAGCCTGGGCCTGGAAATCGCCACCCCCGACGAGGCAAGAAAGATCCTGTCCCTCAAAGGCCAGGACCAGGTGCGCTTCTAGCCCCTGCCCTCCCCTTACGAAAGAACAAATATGAACACCCCGAAAAAAGAAGCCCCGCTCGCCGTCGTCACGGGCGGCAGCCGCGGGATCGGCCGCGCCATCGCGCTGGCCCTGGCGCACGAGGGCTGGAACGTCTGCATCAGCTACCTCTCGAACGCGGCTGCCGCCGAGGAGGTGCTCGCGCAGATCCGGCAAGCCGGCCAGCAGGGCCTGGCGGTGAAGGCCGACATGGCCTCGCAAGACGACGTGCGCCAGCTGTTCGCGCAGGCGCAGCAGACTTTTGGCCGGATCGATGCGCTGGTGAACAACGCCGGCGTGATCGGGGCGCTGCGCTCCATCTTCGATGCCGACCAGGCGCATCTGCGCGGCGTCTTCGACGCCAACGTGCTCGGCTGCTTTTACTGCGCAGGCGAGGCCGCGCGCCTGATGTCCACGCAAAAAGGCGGACACGGTGGCGCCATCGTGAACATGTCCTCGGTCGCCTCCCGCACCGGCGGCATGCCGCAGGAGGCGCACTATGCTGCCAGCAAGGGCGCTGTCGACAGCCTGACGCTGGCGCTTGCCAAGGAGCTGGCACCGCATGGCATCCGGGTCAATGCGGTGCGGCCGGGCCTGATCGAGACCGAGATCCACGAGACCCACGGCGGTCAAGCCACCCTGGCCAAGCTGGCGCCCACCGTACCGATGGCGCGCGTAGGCCAGGCCGAGGAAGTCGCCAGCGTGGTGAGCTTCCTCTGCGGCGCCGGCTCCAGCTACATCCATGGCACGCTGATCGACGTCTCAGGCGGCCGCTGAGCCCAGACCACTCTTTTCCCTTTCCAACCCGCTCTACAGGAGATCACCATGCAACGCAGACAGCTTATCGCCGGTGCCGCCGGCCTTGCCTCCTCGCTGGCACTGCCGGCCTACAGCCAGGCCGGCTACCCGAACCGGCCGATCAGGCTCCTTGTGCCCTACCCGGCCGGCATTTCGCCCGATGTGATTGCACGCGTGGTCGCTGAACGATTGGGCCCCGCCCTGGGTCAGCCCATGGTGGTGGACAACCGCGCAGGCGCGGGCGGCATGATTGGCGCCGAGGCGGCGGCCACCATGCCAGCCGACGGCTACAACCTGTTCTACACGGTCAAGGCGGTGATGGCCATCGTGCCCCACCTGTACCCGCAGGCCAAGTACAACCCCTTGCGCGACTTCAAGGCCATCTCCCAGGTGCTGCTGGTGCCGCACATCATCACGGCCACGCCCAACGCCCCCTTCAACAACCTGGCCGAACTGGTGTCCTTCGCCAAGCGCAACCCCGGCAAGGTCACCTATGCCTCGCTGGGTGTGGGTTCCCAACCGCATGTGGCCATGGCCGCCTGGGCCAAACGCCTGGGCATAGAGCTCACCCATGTGCCCTACAAGACCGCCCCAGGCCCCGACGTGATGAGCGGCGTGGTGGACCTCTACCTGGAGGCCTCCACCACCGCCATCCCCTCCATCCAGGGCAAGCGCATCAAGGCCCTGGCCACCTCGGGCGCCGAGCGTATTCCCGCGCTGCCCGACCTGCCCACCGTGACCGAGTTCAACGCCGAGCTGGACCCCCAGGGCGTGGTCGGCAGTTCCTGGCACACCTTCTTTGCGCCCGCCAACACCCCCGATGACATCGTGGCCAAGCTCAACACCGAGATCGTCAAGGTCGTCCGCACGCCTGAGGTGCAAGCCCGCCTGCGCTCCCTGGGCCTCACGCCCACGGGCACGCCGTCGGCACCTATCAACGCGGGCGTGGCAGCCGACCATGCGTACTGGGGTCGGTTGATCAAGGAACTGAACATCAAGGTCGAGTAAGCCTGCGCATGATCGTCGAGCAACGCACGTACACGCTCAGGCCCTTGCGCACGCGGGACTTCCTGGCGTTGTACGAACGTGCGGCCCTGCCGCTGCAGAAAAAGTACCTGGGCCACCTGGTGGGCTTCTTCGTCAGCGAAGTGGGCCCGCTGAACCAGGTGGTCCACCTCTGGGCCTTCGACAGCTTGGCCGAGCGCGAAAGGCGCCGGGCCTTGATGGAGAAAGACCCGGGCTGGCCTGTCTATGTGGATGCCTTGCGTGAGCTGGACGTGATCCTGCAGCAGGAAACCAAGATGCTGCGTTCGACCACCTTCTCGCCGGTGTGATGGGGGAGCCCACCACCGGCGAGGTGCTCGCCATGCTGCGCACCATGTGCCTGGTGCGCGACTTCGAGGAAGCCGCGGGTGCCGCCCTGCGCACCGGCCATGTGCGTGGGTCCGTGCACCAGTACAGCGGTCAGGAGGCGGTCGCCGCCGGCGTCTGCTTTCACTTGAGCCGCAGCGACTATGTCTCCAGCCACCACCGGGGTCATGGCCATGCCATTGCCAAGGGGGTCTCGCCGGCCCGCATGATGTGCGAGCTGTTCGGACGCCAGGGGGGCACCTCGGACGGCAAGGGCGGCTCCATGCACATTGCCGACTTCTCGATGGGCATGTTGGGGGCCAATGGCGTGGTGCCCGACGGCGTGACCATTGCCGTGGGCGCGGCCCACGCGCTGAAGATGCAGAAGAAGTCCGCCATCGTGGTGGCCTTCTTCGGCGACGGTGCCATGAACCGGGGGCCGCTGTTTGAGGCCTTCAACTGGGCCCAGCTGTTCAAGCTGCCTGTGCTGTTTGTGTGCGAGGACAACGGCTACTCCGTGACGCTGCGCACCCGCGAGCTCACGGGTGGCCCGCCGGCGGAGGATAGACCCGAAGCCTTTGGCATTCCCGTGTCGCGGGTGGACGGCACCGATGTGGTGGCGGTGGAACGCGCGGCTGCGGCCCTGATTGCCGAGGTCCGCGCTGGGGCAGGGCCGCGCTTTCTGCATGCGCGCACCCAGCGCTGGTACGGTCACCTTGCGCACGACGTGCAGCGCTACCGAGACCCAGAGGAAATCGCGCGTGCACGTGAAGACGACTGCCTGCTGCATGCGCAGCGCTGGCTGGCAGCGCGCGGCATACCGGCCAAAGCGATGGCCGAGGTTCGTGAAGGCAGCCGCTTAGACATTGAGGCGGCTGTAGCGCAGGCGCTGGCGGCTCCCTGGCCCGACGTGTCCAGCGCTTTGACGGACGTGCAGGACGCAGGGGGGCCGGCATGACCTCCATGACTTACGCCCAGGCCGGCTGCCTGGCACTGAAGCAAGAAATGGAACGCGACCCCTCGGTGTGGGCCCTGGGCGAGGACGTGGGCCCGGACGGTGGCGTGGCCGGGCAGTACCTGGGCCTGCAAAAGCACTTCGGGCCCGAGCGCATCGTCGACACACCTATTTCTGAATCCATGATCATGGCCGCCGCCATCGGCTCCTCGCTGCTGGGTATGCGCCCCGTGGCGGAGCTGCGCTATGCCGATTTCGCGCTGTGCGCCGCCGACGAAATCATCAACCAGGCGGCCAAGGCGCGCTACATGCTGGGCGGGCAGGTGCGGGTGCCGGTGGTGATCCGCCAGCCCATCGGCATGCGCTGGGGCATGGCGGCTCAGCATTCGCAAAGCAATGAAAACCTCTGGGTCGGCACGCCAGGCCTGGTGGTGCTGGCGCCGTCCACGCCGCAGGACAACCACGGCCTGCTCAAGGCCGCCATCCGCTCAGATGACCCGGTGGTCTACATGGAGCACAAGGAACTGTGGCTGGAGAGCGCCGAGGTCGACGAAGACGCCGGCCCGCTGGAGATTGGCCGTGCGGCCGTGCGGCGCAGCGGCTCGGACATCACGCTGCTGAGCTGGTCCAGCACGGCACTGGCCTGCCAGACCGCGGCCGAGCAGCTGGCTGCCCAGGACATCGAGGCCGAGGTGATCGACCTGCGCACCCTCTGGCCCTGGGACCGAGAGACCGTGTTCGCCTCCGTGCGCAAGACCGGGCACATTCTGGTGGCGCCTCAGTCGAC
>CANGYC010000143.1 GCA_947457975.1 Comamonadaceae bacterium
CGACATGGAGCTGGCCGCAGACCTGCGGCAGGGCGCCGGGCCTTTGTGACGACGGGGCTGGCCCCGCGTGCCTGCCTCTGTCCGCCGCACCGGTGCCGGACCGTGGCCGTGCTTCATGGGTGATTCACAATCGGAATCTCCTTCCAACACCACCGCCTGGCGCACGACATGCTCACGCCCACCACCCCCGACATCGCCCACGCCATCCAGTTGGCCGTGGCACCGGTTTTTTTGCTCACGGGCATTGCAGGGCTGCTGTCCGTGATGACCAACCGCCTGGCCCGCATCATCGACCGCGGCCGTTGGTTCGAGCAACAGTGGAGCGAGCTCGATGACGCGAGCCGCAGCTCCTATGCGCATGAGCTTTCTCATCTTGAGCGGCGCAGGCGCCTGGCCAGTCGGGCCATCCATGCCTGCACGGCCGCGGCCTTGCTGGTGTGCTTGGTCATCGCCACGCTCTTCATCGAAGCCCTGCTGGACTTTCCGCTGCGGGGCCTGGCGGCCGTGCTCTTCATCGCCGCCATGGCGGCCCTGATCACCGGCTTGTCCCTGTTCCTTCGCGAGGTGCATCGGGCCACGGATGCCGTGCGGGTGCTCGTGAACCTGGAGCGCGCAGCCCGCCCTGACACAGCGCGCTGAAGCAGTGCGCTGAAGCAGTGCGCCAGGTGCCGGGCGCAGGGCTCGCCTAAAATCCTAATCTCGTCTTGTGCGCTGTCCCGGCGCCAGGCGAGTTTTGTTTTTCCGGGGCCATGTAGAGGAACACCATGTACAAAAACCTCGCAGCCGCGCTCGCGGCCGCCTGTTTTTTTCCGTCACTTTTTGCGCAAACGCCGGCGGGCCCCGAGCCGCTCAAGGTGGGCTTTGTCTATGTCGCGCCCATCACCGAGGCCGGCTGGGTGCGCCAGCATGAAAACGCCCGCCTGGCCCTGGAGAAGAACCTGGGCGCGCGCGTGAAGACCAGCTTCATTGAGAACGTGGCCGAGGGCGCCGACGCCGAGCGCGTGATCCGCGACCTGGCCCAGCAGGGCCACCAGCTGATTTTTACGCCCAGCTTTGGCTACATGGAGCCCACGCTCAAGGTGGCGCGCGAATTCCCGAATGTGAAGTTCGAGTCCATCACCGGCTACAAAACCACCGACAACGTGGCGGCCGCCAATGCGCGCTACTACGAGGGGCGCTACCTCGCGGGCATCGCGGCCGGCCGCATGAGCCAGACCGGGGTGGCGGGCTATGTGGCGGGCTTTCCCATTCCGGAGGTGCTGCAGGGCATCAACGCTTTTACGCTGGGCATGCGCTCGGTGCGGCCTGACGCGCAGGTGAAGCTGGTCTGGCTCAACGCCTGGTTCGACCCGCCACGCGAGCGCGACGCGGCCATGACCCTCTTTAACCAGAACGCCGACGTGCTGGCCTTTCACACCGGCTCGAATGCCGTCATGCGCGCGGCGCAGGAGCGTGGCAAGCTGGCCATTGCCTACCACTCGGACATGCGCCGCACCGCGCCCGATGCCCAGGTGCTGGCCGTCACCCACCAATGGGCTGATTACTACACCCAGCGCGCCCGCGCCGTGCTGGATGGCAGCTGGAAGAGCGGCTCGGTCTGGGGCGGCATCAAGGAAGGCATGATCCGCGTCGGCGACTTCGGCCCCAAGGTGCCCGAGGCTGTGCAAAAGGAAGTGCTGGCCCGCCAGCAGGACATCGCCGCTGGCAAGCTCAGGCCCTTTGCGGCGGGGGCGCAGCCCATGCTGGACAACGCGGGCAAAGTGGTGATTCCGGCACGCGCCGCACTCAGCGACGAGCAGATCCTGGGCATGAACTACCTGGTGCAGGGCGTCCAGGGCAGCTTGCCGCGTTGAGCAGTGCGCGCAGCCCTGGGCGCGCCTGCACTGGCCCGCCTTGCGCTACGCTTGAGCCCATGCCTGCCTTCCGCGCCGCCCTCCTGTACTTCCAGCCCGATCTGCAGGCTGTTTATGAGCCCGATGGGCTGCTGGTCACCGCCCCGAATGAGCATGGCATTGAGGTGGTGCAGGCGGTGGGTTCGTGGGCCAGCCTGAAGGCCTCGTTCGGCCACCTGCCCGTACAGCACCTGTCCGGCCGACTCCTCGCCCCGGGTTTTGTAGACCTGCACCTGCATTACCCGCAGGTGGACGTGATCGGCTCGCCCGCCGAGGGCCTCTTGCCCTGGCTCGAGAACTACACCTTTGTGCAGGAGGCGCGCTTTACCGACCCGCTGCACGCCCGCGCAGTGGCCGAATTTTTCCTTGATGAACTGCAGCGCCATGGCGTCACCACGGCCCTGAGCTTTTGCAGCTCGCACCCGAGCTCAGTCCATGCCCTTTTCGAGGCCAGCGAGCAGCGTGGCCTGCGCATCATCGCCGGCAAGTGCCTGATGGACCGCCATGCGCCCGATGGCGTGCGCGACCACACCGAGCAGAGCCTTGAGGACACCGAGGCGCTGATCCAGCGCTGGCACGGCCGTGGCCGCCTGGGCTATGCCATCACGCCGCGCTTCGTGCCTACCTGCTCCGACGCCCAGCTGGCCGGCGCGGGCGAACTGGCTCGCCGTTACCCCGACGTGTGGGTGCAATCCCACGTGGCCGAGAACAAGGACGAAATCGCCTGGGTCAAAGCGCTGCATCCCCAGGCCCGCAGCTACCTCGCGGTGTACGAACGGTTCGGCCTGCTGCGGCCGCGCAGTATTTACGCGCACTGCATTCACCTGGACGATACCGACCGCGCCCTGCTGCGCGACACCGGGGCCGCGGCGGCCGTCAGCCCCACCAGCAACCTCTTCCTGGGCAGCGGCTTCTTCGATTACGCGGCGGCCGAGCGCGTCGGCCACCTCTACGGCCTGGCCAGTGACGTGGGCGGTGGCACCAGCTTTTCGCCCTTTCACACCATGATGGCGGCCTACTACGTGGGGCGCGAGGGCCAGACCAAGCCGGGGCTGTCGCTCACGCCTGCGCAGCTGTGGGCCCAGCACACGGCGGGCGCGGCCCGAGCGCTGGGCCTGGAGGGCGTGGTGGGCAACCTTTTGCCTGGCTGCGAGGCCGACTTCCTGGTGCTCAACCCGGCGGCCACCCCCCTGCTGGCCCGCAAGACGGCCGCTGCCAGCAACCTGGACGAGCTTTTGTTCAGCCTGATCGTGCTGGGCGATGACCGGGTGGTTGAGCGCACGGTGCTGGCGGGCCAGCCCGGCCGGGGCTTGGCTCAGCCCTGACTGCCTACAATCTCAGGCTTCCAAAGGACCTCCCATGAGCATCAAGAGCGACAAGTGGATCCGCCGCATGGCCGAGACCACCGGCATGATCGAGCCCTTCGAGCCGGGCCAGATCCGCAGCACCGACAGCGGTCAGAAGATCATCAGCTATGGCACCAGCAGCTATGGCTACGACATCCGCTGCGCGCCTGAGTTCAAGGTCTTCACCAACATCCACTCCACGGTGGTCGACCCCAAGAATTTCGACGAAAAGAGCTTTGTTGATTTCCAGGGCGACAGCTGCATCATCCCGCCCAACAGCTTTGCGCTGGCCCGCACGGTGGAGTACTTCCGCATCCCGCGCAATGTGCTGACAATTTGTCTGGGCAAAAGCACCTATGCGCGCTGCGGCATCATTGTTAACGTGACCCCTTTTGAGCCCGAGTGGGAAGGCTACGTCACCCTGGAGTTCTCCAACACCACGCCCCTGCCCGCGCGTATTTATGCGGGCGAAGGTTGCGCCCAGGTGCTGTTTTTCGAGAGCGACGAGGTGTGTGAGACCTCCTACAAGGACCGCGGCGGCAAGTACCAGGGCCAGGTCGGCGTGACCCTGCCCAAGGCCTGAGGCCCCGCGTTTTTTCGATTCAAGGCCCTCAGAGCATCCCAATGCCCGCCAAAGTGAAAAGCGCCAGCACACAACAGCGTCGCTCCGGCCAGGGGAGACCTGCTTGAACAATCCCCGCATCGACTGGTCCGGCCATGATGAGCTCACGCCACGTCACGTGGCCTTCATCATGGATGGCAATGGCCGCTGGGCCAAGAAGCGCGCTTTGCCGCGCACCTTTGGCCACACCAGTGGGGCCATGCGCGTGCGCGCCATCGTCGAGCGCTGCGTCGAACGCGGCATTCCTTTCGCGACCCTGTTTGCCTTCAGCTCCGAGAACTGGAAGCGCCCCGCCGAAGAGGTGTCGGCCCTGATGAGCTTGTTCGTCCTCTACCTCGAGAAAGAGGTCAAGGACATGGACAACAACGGCGTGCGCCTGAAGGTGATTGGCGACACCAGCCGCTTTGATGCCCGGCTGCAAACTCTGATCCGCCAGGCCGAGGAGAAGACCGCCCACAACACCCGCATCACCCTGACCGTGGCGGCCAACTATGGCGGCCGCTGGGACATGCTGCAAGCGGCCCGCCGCTGGCAGGCTGACCATGCAGGTATTGCAGGCGCCGAGATGGACGAAGAGGCGCTCAAGCCCTACCTGAGCATGGCCTACGCCCCCGACCCCGAGCTGGTGGTGCGCACTGGCGGAGAGGCGCGCATCAGCAACTTTTTGCTGTGGCAGTCGGCCTATGCGGAGCTGTTCTTCACCGACGTGCTGTGGCCGGATTTCTCGGTCGCGGAGTTCGACCGGGCGCTGTCCTGGTTTGCCGCCAAGGACCGCCGCTTTGGGGCGGTCACGGCGAAGGTGGCCGGTTAAGCCAGGGGCCTGTTCAGACCAGGCCCTGCGTGCGGGCCAGGTGGCTGGCCTGGGAGCGGCTCTTGACGTTCAGGCGCCTGAAGAGGCGCCAGAGGTGCACCTTCACGGTGTGTTCACTGATTTGCAGCTCTTCAGCAATGTCGCGATTGCTCAGGCCCTTGTCGAGCATCACCAGCAACTGCTTTTGGCGCTTGGACAGCTTTTCCGGGGGGGCGCCGGGTTCGTTCCCCTCGTCCACCAGGAAGGAGCGCAGCAGGCCGGAAATGTCTGCCGCACCCGCCGACTTGGCAATATAGGCTTGGGCACCGGCCTCCAGGGCCAGGTCTTCGTAATCCAGGGACTCGGCAGCCGACAGCACGATGATCGGCACCTCGGGCAACATCTGCCGGAGTTCACGCACCCCCGACACGCCATGCGTGTCAGGCAGCTTCAGGTCCAGGCAGATCAGCTCGGGCGCACCGTGCTCTTGGACGGCGGGCGCCACGGCCGCCAGACGGTCCAGCTCCACCACGCTGAGCTTGCTGTTCAGGCGACGAAGCAACATCACGATGGCTTCGCGCATCAGTGGATGATCGTCAACGACAAAGATACTCATGAAGAAGGGGCGGGCCGGTGGATGAACCCAGATTTGGCTGACACAAGGTGACAATAGTAATCTGAATCCCACGAATTCCACGATCGGCTTCAAAAAAGCCAACGATGGGGCTTCGCTGGGCACTGAGCAGATGCCTTCAGCAGCAGCCCGGAGCCTAGAGCTCCTTCCAGTTATTCACATTTTATAAGCATTCATACCTTTAAGAGGGTATGAAGAATTTGCTAAAGCATTGAAAAAAGTAACATTCTTACAATATGAACTATTCTTGTAAGCGAAGTATGTTCAGTGCCACTTGAAGCGCCCGCGTTTCCTCGTCGTTCAACGGAAGATAAAAATCTTGGTGTTGTTCGAAGGCCTCGGCTTTTCCTTGCTGCAGTTTGTTTGCAATTTCAGAAAATTCTCGGGGATGGGTAAAGCCGACGCTTTGCAAGAGCAGGCGCCCCTGGCCGTCGACCAGTTTGAAGTAGAAACGCCCGTCCTTCTCGCGGTACTGCTTGAGGGTCGGCAAGCTCGGCTTGGCGGCGTTTTTGGGCGTTGAAACCTTCTTTTCCTGATGCAAGCTGCGTAAACCCACAGATTCGCGCAGCTCTGCCATGAAGGGCGTGGCCAGGGCCCTGGCCTTGCGGGCGCCGGCCTGCAGGATGTCTTCCAGGCGCTGCGGGTGGGCCATCAGCTCCTCGTAGCTGGCACGCATGGGGGCGATCTCCCGGTCGATGCGCTCGAACAGCTGCTCCTTGGCCTCGCCCCAGGCAATGCCCTGGGCAAAGGCTTCGCGCATGGCCTGCGTCTCGGCCGCGTCGGCGAAGGCCTGGTAAATATCGAAAAGGGCCGAGCCTTCGGTGGACTTGGGCTCGCCCGGGGCGCGCGAATCGGTCACGAGCCCGGCAATTTGCTTGCGCAGCAGCTCGCGCGGCGCGAACAGCGCGATGGTGTTGTCGTAGCTCTTGCTCATCTTGCGCCCGTCCAGGCCGGGCAGCGTGGCCACCGTCTCCTCGATGTCCGCTTCTGGCAGCACCAGCTGGGGGCCGTAGAGGTGGTTGAAGCTGGCGGCGATGTCGCGTGCCATCTCAATGTGCTGGATCTGGTCGCGTCCCACCGGCACGCGGTGGGCCTTGAACATCAGGATGTCCGCGGCCATGAGCACCGGGTACATGAA
>CANGYC010000144.1 GCA_947457975.1 Comamonadaceae bacterium
CCCGTAGGTTATAAGCCGGGGATGAATCGACATCTCTGGCTGCTGGTGGCCTGCCAAGGTATTTTCTTCACCAACAACGTGACCTTCATCGCCATCAACGGCCTGGTCGGCTTGGCGCTGGCGCCAGTGGGCTGGATGGCGACCCTCCCAGTGATGGGCTACGTGGTGGGCGGCGCGCTGTCCACCGGGCTGGTGGCGCGCACGCAGCAGCGCTGGGGCCGCAAAGGCTCTTTCCAGCTGGGCCTGGCGGTGGCGGTGTTCTCTTCCCTGTTGTGCGCCTGGGCGGCCTATACCAGCCACTTCTGGGTGCTGGTGGCCGCCACGGTGATTGCGGGCTACTACAACGCCAACGCCCAGCTCTACCGCTTTGCCGCGGCCGAGCTGGCCGAGCCCTCCAACCGCGAGAAAGCCGTCTCCTTCGTCATGGCCGGGGGGCTGATCGGCGCGATTGCCGGCCCCAACCTCGCTTCAGCCACCCGCAACCTCACGGCCATTCCATTCGCAGGCGCCTACTTTTCATTGGCCGGCGTGGCCCTCTTGGGCATGGCGGTGCTGTCCTTCATCCACTTTCCGCCGCCGCCAGCCAAGGGCAGCGCCGGGGGCGGGCGGCCGCTGGGCGAAATCATGCGCCAGCCCGTGTTCGTGGTGGCGGCCATCGGCAGCGCGCTGGGCTTTGGCGTGATGAACCTGCTCATGGCCGCCACGCCGCTGGCCATGCAGACCTGCGGTTTGCCGTTTTCGGACGCGGCCATCGTGCTGCAGTGGCACGTGATCGGCATGTTCGCACCCGGTTTTTTCACCGGCCACCTGATCAAGCGCTTTGGCACCCTGCCCATCATGGGCCTGGGCCTGAGCCTGAACGTGGTGTGCGTGATGATTGCGCTCTCAGGTGTCGAGCTGCATCACTTTGAAATCGCCCTCTTCCTGCTCGGCGTGGGTTGGAACTTCCTTTTCACGGGCAGCACCACCCTGGCCCTGGGCACCTGGCGGCCCGAGGAAAAAGACAAGGCACAAGGTGCGCTCAACTTCTGCGTGTTTGCGGTGACCGCCATCACTTCGCTGGCCTCGGGCATCCTGGTCACCACACAAGGGTGGACCTTGCTGAACCTGGGCTCGCTCCTGCCCATGGCCGTGATGGGCCTGTCGCTGGTGTGGCTGGCGCTGCGGCAAAAAAGGGAATCCGCCGCGGCACCGGTGTAAAGACCCGACCCCATCCCGTGGGAGCCCGGCCGAGCTGGCGCGGCCTCAGCCCGGCATGCGCGAGATCACCTGCGCCACCGCGGCCGTGAGCCGCTTGGCGTAGGGCACATGCAAAAACTCATTCGGCCCGTGGGCGTTGCTCTTGGGGCCGAGCACGCCACAGACCATCATCTGCGCCTTCGGGAAACCCTTGCTGAGCAGGTTCATGAGCGGAATCGTCCCGCCCTGGCCAATGCTGGCGCAGGCTGCACCAAAGCAAGCCTGTGATGCTTCTTGCAGGGCAGCCTCGAACCAGTCGGCCGTGGCGGGCGCATTCCAGCCGGTGGCCCCGCCACCGCCTTCAAACGTGACCTTGGCCTGGTAAGGCGCGTTGTCCTCCAGCAGGGCCTTGAGCTGCTGCACGGCCTGCGCGGCATCCACCAGGGGCGGCAGGCGCAGCGAGAGCTTGAAGGCGGTGTAGGGCCGCAGCACATTGCCGGCGTCCTTGAGCGCGGGCAGGCCATCGGCACCGGTCACGCTGAGCGTGGGGCGCCAGGTGCGGTTGAGCAGAGCCTCCACGGGGTCGCGCGTCATGGGCAGGGTGAAGGCGCTTGAGCCGCCGCAGTCGTGGTGCGCCCAGGGAAAGCGCGCATGCAGCTCGTCGCCCAGGATGTCGGCCGTGGCACGCGCCTGCTCAAGGCGCTCGGCCGGGATCTCGCCATGAAAGGCCGCCGGCAAGAGCCGTCCAGTGGCGCTGTCTTCCAGGCGGTCGAGAAGGTGGCGCAGGATGCGAAAGCTCGAGGGCACCACGCCGCTGGCGTCGCCCGAATGCACGCCCTCGGTGAGCACCTCGACCTTGAGCGTGCCGGTCACATTGCCGCGCAAGCTGGTGGTGAGCCAGAGCTGGTCGTAGTTGCCGGCGCCGGAGTCGAGGCAGATGACCAGGCCCACCTCGCCCAGGCGCTCCTTGAGCGCCTCCACGTAGGGCAGCAGGTCGTAGGAGCCGCTTTCCTCGCAGGTTTCAATGAGACCCACGATGCGCGGATGCGCCACGCCCTGGCTCTTGAGCGCCTGGAGGGCGGCCACGCTGGCGTAAATCGCATAACCGTCATCGGCACCCCCACGGCCGTAAAGCTTGCCGTCTTCGTAATGCGGGGTCCAAGGGCCCAGGTCCGAGCGCCAGCCTGAAAACTCGGGCTGCTTGTCCAGGTGGCCGTACATCAGCACGGTGGGCTGCGACACCTTCGAGCCGGCGGGCACGGGCCGGGTGGCGGCCACCTCGAAGAAGATCACCGGCGTGCGCCCGGGCAGGCGCACCACCTCGAGGGTGAGGCCGGGCACTTTTTGCGCCTCGACCCAGGCGGCCGCATGGCGCACCACGGTCTCGATGTGGCCGTTTGCGGCCCAGTCCGCATCGAACAGGGGCGACTTGGCCGGGATGGCAATGTAGTCCTTGAGCTGCGAGACGATGTCGCGGTCCCATTGGGCGCTGACCTGGTCCAGCGCAGCGGCGGTGTTGAGCACGGAAGCAGGCAAAGGGGCGTTCATGGCAATCCTTGAAAGCTCAGCGGGCGCTGGCCGGGGTGGGTGGGCGGAACTCGAGCATCAGGGCCTGCGGCGTGACCTTGAACTCACCCGGCTGCAGGCCCAGCAACTGCAAGGCGTTCCAGTCGGCCTCGCTCACCTGGTGCAGCACCTGGTCGTTGAGCGCCCGCTCGGCCAGGCGCGGGGCGTAGCGGTTCATGAGCTCCTGGTAGGCCGGGGCCAGGCGCGTGAAAGCCAGTTGCTGCACGCGCACATCGCGCAGGCGCACGGTGCGGTCGGTCGGCTCAAAACGCAGGCCAAAGTCCAACGCCAGGCTGGCAGGGAGGCTGGTCCGCAGCAGGCGCTCGGTGATATCGAGCCTGAGCTCAGTGGCAATGCGTCCAGTCTCAGGCAAGAGGCGCAGACGGGGCGCGCTCAAGCGCACCGAGAGCACATCGGCCACGCGCTGCTCCAGCGGAAAACGGCGCTCCAGGGCGGTCTGCAGCTGCTCGCGGCTCATGCTGATGCTGCGGCCGGTGAGCAACTGCACGGCCGGGCTGCTGCAGGCGCTCAGGGTGTGCAAGCCCCAAGCGCCGAGCAGCGCTCGACCCAGAAACCGGCGTGAGAGTGTGGTGGGCATGCCTGGATTTTGCGCCGTCTTGGGGCCCTTGGCAGAGGCCGGGTGTTGGATCAGCGGCCCGGCGCAGCCGCTGCAGGCTGATCGGGACCGGGCACCGTCTGGCACTCCCAAAAGATGCGTGCGCGGCACTGGCGGCAGATCTCGGGGTCGAGCTTGGGGAAGATGGTGGCAATGGCCGTGCGCTTGTCCGGGAACTGGTGCTCCGGGCCCAGCAGGCGGGTAAAACCTGTGGTCTGCCACATCTGCAGCACCTCCGGGCGGGGCCGGTGGAAGTACAGATCACCCCCCATGGCGCGGCGGGCGTTGAGCTCGGCCTCCCACAGCTCGGCACCGGCCAGGTCAATGAAGTTCATGCTCTTGCCCATGACCAGCAGGTGCTTTTGCGGCTGCGGCACCGAGCGCAGGGCCTGCAGGGTGTCAGAGACGTGCGACGCGGCGCCAAAGTACACCTCGCCCTCCATGCGCAGCAACTTGAGCTGCGGGCATTCGGGCAGGCGCTGGCCATGGGGGGTGCGAGAGACTTCCTCGCTGCCCTCACCCTCCAGCACCACAAACTGCCGCTCGGGCGAGGTGCTGTCAAAGCCCATGGTGCGCATGGCCGGGCGGGCCGTGCGGTAGAGGAAGGCCAGCAGCGAGAGCAGCGTGCCCAGCACGATGGCCATCTCCAGCCGAATGGTCAGGGTCGCCAGCAAGGTGGCCGCCGCCAGGCCAAATTCCTGGCGGGACAAGCGCCACAGCGCGCGCCAGCGCTGGGTGTCCAGCAGGAACACACCCACCAGCAAGAGCAGGGCCGACACCGCCGCCATGGGAATGCGCGCCAGCACCGGCGCCACCAGGCTGGCCAGCAGAAGCAGCAACAGTGCGGAAAACACCGCCGCCAGTGGGGTGCGTGCACCGGCCTCCAGGTTGGGCATGGAGCGGTTGACCGAGCCGCAAGAGACATAGCTCGAGAAAAAACCGCCGACGATGTTCGACAGGCCCTGACCCCGGAATTCGCGGTTGGCATCGATGCGCTGGCCGGAACGCGCCGCCACCGCCTGGGCCATGGAAATCGCCTGGCCTAAGGCCACGATGGTCAGTGAAAAAGCCAGACCCATGAGCTCGGGCAGCAGGGACCAGTTGATCTGCGGCACATGAAAGCGCGGCCAGGGCGGGGGCACCTCCCCCACCTCCACCAGACCGGCCACCCAGGGAGCGAGCCCCACCTGGATGGAAGCCAGCCAGGTCAGGGCCGTGGCCACCGTCAGGCCCAGCAACATAGCGGGCCAGCGGGGGCGCCAGCGGCGGCAAGCGAGCGTGACCGCCAGGGTCAGCGCCGCCACGGCCAGCGCGGCAGGCTGCACGCGGCCAGCGTGCTCCCACAGGCCCTGCACCACCGCTATCGGCGAGCCGCCCACCGACAGGCCCAGCATCGCGGGCAAGGCATGCACGATGATGAGCAAGGCCGCCCCCGACGTGAAGCCAAACAGCACGGAAGGCGAGATGAAATTAGCCAGCATGCCCAGCCGCAGCGCGCCAATGAGCCACTGCATGAGGCCCACCATCACCGTCACGGCCAGCGCCAGCTGCACGTACTCGGGGCCAAAAGGCATGGCCAAGGGTGAGAGCATGGCCAAGAGGGCCAGGGAGTTGGCGTTGGTCGGGCCGGACATCATGTGCCAGCTCGAACCGAACAAGGCCGCAATGATGCAGGGCACGATGGCGGTGTACAGGCCGTACTCCGGGGGCATGCCCGCCAGCGTGGCAAAGGCAATGCCTTGCGGCAGCACCAGCACGGCCCCCAGCAGGCCGGCCATCAGGTCGGCGCGGAGGGTGACGCGGGAGACCTGGCGCACCCAGCCCCCGAACAGCCGCTCCAGCAAAGACAGGGATGAAGGCGCGGAACTCATGGCTCGAGCATACGGTGAGTCTGCTGCCGCTCAGGCCCAGCCCATCAAGCGCAGCAGCAGGCCCGCCCCGGCGGCCACCGCGATCACGCGCAGCACGCTCCAGCCCAGCCGCCACAGCGCCCAGGCCGCCGCCAGCACCAGCGCCAGTGCCCACAAGTCGGGCAAGGCCAGCACGCCGCCGGGCAGCACCACGGCCGAGAGGAACCACAGCGCCAGCTGGGCGATCACGCCCACCACGGCGCAGGTCACCGCCGCCAGCGGCACGGTGACCATCGGCCTGCCGCGGGTGGACTCCACCCAGGGGCCGCCGGCGAGGATGAAGAGGAAGGAGGGCAAAAAGGTGAACCAGGTGGCCACGCAGGCGGCCAGCGCCGCACCCATGAACTGTGCATCGGGCCCCAGCACCTGCTGCAGCCAGCCGCCCACAAAACCGACAAAGGCCACCACCATGATGAGCGGGCCCGGCGTGGTCTCGCCCAGGGCCAGGCCATCCATCATCTGCGGCGTGCTCAGCCAGCCATAGTGATCCACCGCCGCCTGCTGCACATAAGGCAGCACCGCATAGGCTCCGCCAAAAGTGAGCAAGGCCGCTTTGGTGAAGAACCAGCCCATCTGCGTGAGCGTGGCGTTCCAGCCCTGGCTGAACAGCAGCACCGCCATGGGCAGCAGCCACAGCAGACCCGTGACGGCCAACACCCGCAGCAAGCGCCCGCGGCTAAAGCGCGCATGCGCGGGCGGGAGCGTGTGGTCGTCGATGAGCGCGCTGGCACCGGCGGCCTGGTGGGCAGCATGGCCGCTGCCGCCTGCGCCCAGGGCCTGCGGCGCCCAGCGCGACACCCCCCAGCCGATGAGCAAGGCGCTCAGCACCACGGCCGGAAAGGGCAGGTGCAGAAAGGCCAGGGCCACAAAACTGCCGACCGCCAGCAGCCAGGGCAAGGGCAGGCGCCGCGGATCGCCCAAGGCCTTGCGGCCGATACGGTGCAGCGCATGCAGCACGATGGCGGCCACGGCAGGCTTGATGCCGTAAAAAAGGCCGGCCACCAGGGGCTGCGTGCCCCAGGCCATGTAGATCCAGCTCAGCAAGATGAGCAGCAGCAGCGAGGGCAACACAAACAGCGTGCCGGCAGCGATGCCGCCGCGCGTCTTGTGCATCAGCCAGCCCAGGTAGGTGGCCAGCTGCTGC
>CANGYC010000145.1 GCA_947457975.1 Comamonadaceae bacterium
CACCAGGTGGGCACTGTCCTGCACGTGCACCTTGGTAGAGAACTCCCGCATGACCTGGGCCGCTGCCGTGATCTCGCCGATGGTTTCCTTCTTCACCCGCAGGCCCGTGATGAAGGCCGCCGTCATGACGGGCGACATCTCGCCGCTCATGATCAGGCGCATGACGTGCAGCATCTCGTCGTGAAAGATCTCGCGGTGCTCAATGGTGCGCTGCAGCGCTTCCTGGGCCGTGATCTGGTGGCGGTGGGGCATGTCGATGTCCTGCATTCAATGGTCGGGAAAATGAGGCTGAGGGCAGAAGAGCGCTTCAGGCCTGCCTGAGGAAATTCTCCAACATGGCGTGGCCGTGCTCGGTGAGGATGGACTCGGGGTGAAACTGCACCCCCTGAATGGGCAGGCTCTGGTGGCGCACGCCCATGATCTCGCCGTCCTCGGTCCAGGCCGTCACCTCAAGCTCGGCCGGACAGCTGGCGCGCTCGATGGCCAGCGAGTGGTAGCGGTTGACCGTGAAGCGCTCGGGCAGGCCGGCGAAGACGCCTTCGCGCGTGGTGGTGATCTCGCTGGTCTTGCCGTGCATCAGCGCCTGGGCTCGAACGATGTGCCCACCAAAGGCCGCGCCGATGGACTGGTGGCCCAGGCACACGCCCAGGATGGGCACCTGGCCGGCGAAATGCCGGATCGCCTCGACCGACACGCCGGCCTCGGCCGGTGAACAAGGCCCGGGCGAGATGACCAGGCGATCAAAGCGCAGCTGGGCCAGCTCTTGCACACTCATCTCGTCGTTGCGCACCACTTGCACTTGCGCGCCCAGCTCGCCAAAGTACTGGACGATGTTGAAAGTGAAGCTGTCGTAGTTGTCGACCATCAGGACCTTCAGGCCCTGGCCTGTGACTGTGCGGCTCATTCCAGGCCCTCCTCGACGAGCTCACTGGCGCGCAGCAGGGCCCGCGCCTTGGCCTCGGTCTCCTTCCACTCGAGCTCGGGCACCGAATCGGCCACCACGCCGGCCGCCGCCTGCACATACAGGGTCTGGTCCTTGATGATGCCGGTGCGAATGGCAATGGCCACGTCCATGTCACCGGCGTAGCTCAGGTAACCGCAGGCGCCGCCGTAGAGCCCGCGCTTGCTGGGCTCGAGCTGGTCGATCAGCTCCATCGCATGCACCTTGGGCGCACCCGTGAGCGTGCCGGCCGGAAAAGTGGCCCGGAGCACGTCCATGTTGCTCATGCCCTCATGCAGGATGCCCTCGACGTTGCTCACGATGTGCATCACATGGCTGTAGCGCTCCACCACAAAGGCCTCGGTCACCTTGACCGAGCCCACACGGGCGACGCGCCCAATGTCGTTGCGCGCCAGGTCGATCAGCATCACATGCTCGGCGCGCTCTTTCGGGTCGGCCAGCAGTTCCTGCTCGGCGGCCTTGTCCTTTTCAGGCGTGGCGCCGCGCGGGCGGGTGCCTGCCAGCGGCCGGATGGTGATCTTGGTGCCCTCCTCCGTGCCCTCCTGGCGCACCAGGATCTCGGGGCTGGCGCCCACCACATGGAAATCCCCAAAGTGGTAGTAGTACATATAGGGGCTGGGGTTGAGCGAGCGCAGCGCGCGGTAGAGCGACAGCGGCGACTCGGTGTAGCGCTTCTTGATGCGCTGGCCCACCTGCACCTGCATGAAGTCGCCGGCGGCAATCAGCTCCTTGGCGCGCCCGACCGCCTCAAGGTAGTCGGCCTTGGCAAACTCGCGCTCGGCCGGATGGCCAGAGGTGGGCTTGACCTGGGGCGCGCTCACCGAATACTGCAGTTGGTCCTTGAGACCGCGCAAGCGCTTCTTGGCATTGGCATAGGCCTCGGGCTGGGCCGGGTCGGCATAGACCATGAGGTAGAGCTTGCCCGAGAGGTTGTCGATGACCGCCAGCTCCTCGCACTGCAGCAACAGAATGTCGGGGCAACCCAGGGTGTCCGGCGGGCAGGAGGCCTCGAGCTTTTTCTCGATATAGCGCACCGTGTCATAGCCAAAGTACCCGGCCAGGCCGCCGCAAAAGCGCGGCAGGCCCGGCCGCAGTGCCACCTTGAAGCGCTTTTGGTAGGCCTCGATGAAGTCCAGCGGGTTCTCGCGGGAGCTCTCCACCACCTGCCCGTCAGTCACCACCTCGGTGAGCTGCTGGGTCCCAAAGCCGCTGGCACGAATGAAGGTGCGGGCCGGCAGGCCGATGAAGCTGTAGCGCCCAAAGCGCTCGCCACCGACCACGGATTCAAGCAGGAAGCTGTACTTGCCGCCGTCCTTGCTGAAGGCGAGCTTGAGGTAGAGCGAGAGAGGGGTTTCGAGGTCGGCGAAGGCCTCGACCAGCAGAGGGATGCGGTTATAGCCCTGGCTGGCCAGGCTCTTGAATTCGAGTTCTGAGATCACGGACTTTCTCTTTCGGTGAACGGTGCCCAAAGAAAAGGCAGGTCACCATGTCTGAGCGGGCCTGGTTCAGGCCGGGTGCTGAAGACGGGGGGAAGCTTCAGCGCATCGGAAGGAGGCGCGCTGGAGGAGAACGTCCGATGAGACCGGCCCCGGAGCCGGCGGCATTCACACTGTCAGTCGCGCGCGACGGAGCAGCGGCGCCAGGGCCAGGCTCCCCGGTCACTTGACCCTGTTTGCACGATGCGGTGAATAAACATGATTTCAGTGTAGCAAAGCGTTTTGGCGGGCCGGGCTCAAGCACATCTGGTGGCGCCAGGTTCAGGCCAGCTCGGCCAGGGAATCGACATAGCCGTCGGCATCCACCGATCGGATGGGCTGGCCGTGGTTGTAGCCGTAGCTCACCAGCACCACCGGGCAGCCGGCGGCACGGGCGGCCAGCGCATCATTGACGGAGTCGCCCACCATGAGGGTGCGATGGGGCAAGGTGCCCAGGGCCTCGCAGGTTTTCAACAGCGGCAGGGGATCGGGCTTCTTGCGCTCGAAGGAGTCTCCGCCAAAGACCTGCGCAAAGGCAGGCAGCAGACCCTTGCGCTCAAGCAGGACCCGGGCAAAGCCCACGGGCTTGTTGGTCAGGCACGCAGCCGGCAAGCCCAGGCGCGCGAGCCTAGCCAGGGCCTGATCGACCCCCGGGTAGACCTGTGCGTTCAGGCCGTTGATGCGCGCATAGCAAGCCTGGTAGGCCTGCCAGGCCGGGGCATAAAGCCGCTCCAACTCGGCAGAGGCATCCCGCGGCTGTAAGGCATGGTCCTGCAGCACATGGGCCAGGGCCGAGCGGATCAGGTGCTCCGAGCCTTTGCCCACCATGGGCTCGATCTCGGCCGAGGACAGAGGCCGCATCGAGCCAGTCAGCTCCATGGCCGACAGCATGCCCTGCACGGCAGCGGCGAAATCCCCCAGGGTGTCGAGCAGCGTGCCATCCAGGTCCATGACCACTGCATCGAAGGAAGACAAAGAGGGCAGGGTCATGGGAAGGTGGTCAGCAGCTAGGCGGGTGGAGCAATCTTCAGTGTAGAGGCCACGGGCGCAGAAGGCGCCGCAGGGGAGGCAAGCAGCTCCAGGCGGTAGCCCAGGCTGTAGACCGAACTGAGGCGAAAGCCGTTTTCGGGCCGCAGGCCGAGCTTGACACGCAGGCGCGAGACATGGGTGTCCAAGGTGCGGGAGATCGCGTCGGCCTGGCTGCCCCAAACGCTTTCCTGCAGGTACTTGCGTGAAAGCAGCTCCCCCAGGCGGGAGAACAGCAGGTAGGCCAGTTCGTACTCGCGGTGCTTGAGATCTACCGGCGTGCCGCGCAAGCTGAGGGTCTTGGCGTTCTGGTCGAAGGTGTAGTCGCCCACCACCAGGGTTTCACTGGCCTGCTGGGGATAGGCGCGCCGCAGCAGGGCGTGCAGTCGCGCCATCAGCTCGGGCACCCGCACGGGCTTGCACATGTAGTCGTCGGCGCCGGACTTGAGGGCCTCCACCAGGTCGGCCTCGTCGAGGTGGCTGGTCACGAAAAGCACCGGCATGCGCGAGGACAGGTTGGTCCGCATCCAGCGCACCACCTCCAGGCCAGAGAGCTGGGGCAGGTTCCAGTCCATCACCACCAGGTCAAAACTCTCGCGGCGCAGGTCGCGCATCAGGCCCTGGGCCGTGGCGTAAGGGTGACAGACGTGCCCCAGGGCCATGAGGAACGAGTTCATCCAGTCTCGTTGGGCGTCGTCATCTTCTAAAACTGCGATTCGCATGCTCGGCTCCGGTGAACTCAAGCGGACCGGGACCCAAGGCCGCCCACCGCGACACCAAGCCGATCCGATGACTTCGGATGGTAGGCAGTCCAAGGCCTTGTTTCAGAAAAATTGACTAATCGATGTTTTTAATAGGCTTATTTTTCTACATTTAACAGTGGGTCACAGATGTAGCTCAGGCCCCGGCCAACTGGCGACGCATGGCATCGATCACCGCGCGGTAGTCCGGCTGGCCAAAGATGGCGCTGCCGGCGACAAAGGTGTCGGCGCCGGCCGAGGCCACGCGGGCGATGTTGTCGGACTTGATGCCGCCATCGACTTCCAGGCGAATATCCTTGCCCGAGGCCTCAATGCGCTTGCGCGCCTGCTCGATCTTGCGCAGCGCCGAGTCGATGAAGCTCTGCCCGCCAAAGCCCGGGTTCACACTCATGATGAGGATGAGGTCGATGTCCTCGATCACCCAGTCCAGCACGTCCAGCGGCTCAGCCGGGTTAAAACTCAGGCCCGCCTTGCAGCCGGCGGCCCGGATGGCCTGTACGCTGCGGTGCACGTGGCCGGTGGCATCGGGGTGAAAGCTGATCAGGTCGGCCCCCGCCTTGGCAAACGAAGCGGCCAAGGCATCGACCGGCTGCACCATCAGGTGCACATCGATCGGCACACTCTGGCCCGAAGCCGTGACCGCATGCGGCTTGAGCGCGCTGCAAATCATGGGGCCGAAAGTGAGGTTGGGCACGTAATGGTTGTCCATCACGTCAAAGTGAATCCAGTCGGCGCCGGCCGCAATCACATGGCGCACCTCCTCGCCCAGGCGGGCAAAGTCGGCCGAAAGGATGGACGGGGCGATGCGGTAGGTCATGGCAGGCGCGCACAAAAATCAAAGACAAGATTGTGGCAGTTTGTTGTGCCCTGCCGGCGCGCCCGGGCGCCCCTTCGTTAACATCGGCCCCATGCCCCAGCACGCATTCACCTGTGAAGTCACGCCCCGCTACCTCCCGGAGCAATCGGCCCCCCATGAGGGCGTATTCGCCTTTGCCTACACCGTCACGGTGACCAACACCGGCGAGGTGCCCGCCCAGCTGATCTCGCGCCACTGGGTGATCGTTGATGCCCATGGCCTGAGCGAAGAGGTCAAGGGCTTGGGCGTGGTGGGCCAGCAGCCGCTGCTGCGCCCCGGCGAGGCCTTCCAGTACACCAGCGGCTGCCGCCTGCGCACGGCCAGCGGCACCATGCACGGCAGCTACTTCTGCGTGGCCGAGGACGGCACGCGCTTTGAGGCGGCCATAGCGCTCTTCGTGCTGGAGGCCACGCCCGGCGCCGCCCCCCCGCGCACCGTGCACTGAGCGCATGGGCGAATTCGACCTGATCGCACGCTACTTCACGCGCCCGCCCGTGCGGGCCCTGGTGGGTGTGGGCGACGACTGCGCCCTCCTGCAGCCCCAACCCGGCACCCAGCTGGCCGTCTCCAGCGACATGCTGGTCGCAGGCCGCCATTTCTTTGAAGACGTGAACCCTGAGCACCTGGGCCACAAGGCCCTGGCCGTGAACCTGAGCGACCTGGCCGCCTGCGGGGCGCGGCCGCTGGCCTTCACGCTGGCGCTGGCGCTGCCAGAGATCGACGAGCCCTGGCTCGCCAGCTTCTCCCGTGGCCTCTGGGCCCTGGCCGATGCGCACGGCTGCGAGCTCATCGGCGGCGACACCACCCGGGGGCCGCTGAATATTTGCATCACGGTGCTGGGCGAGACCGAGGGCCAGCCCCTGCTTCGCAGCGCAGCGCGCCCCGGTGACGAGCTCTACGTCAGCGGCACGCTGGGCGACGCCCGTCTGGCGCTACAGGCCCTGCAAGGACAACTGGCGCTGCCGCCCGAGCTGCTGGCGCAGGCCCGGCAGCGCCTGGAGCAGCCCACGCCGCGCGTGGCCCTGGGTCTGGCCCTGCGCGGCATCGCGCATGCGGCCATCGACCTGAGCGACGGCCTGCGCGGCGACCTGGAGCACGTGCTCAAGGCCTCGGGTGTGGGCGCGGTGGTGGAAGCCGAGGCCGCAGCCGGCCTGCTGGCCGCCGCCCGCCACCCAGGCTGGAGGGGCGGCGCCAACGCCGCGCTGGA
>CANGYC010000146.1 GCA_947457975.1 Comamonadaceae bacterium
AAAAGCCGATTCGCCTGGCCTGGTTCAGCATCGTCATGCCCGCGCTCACGCTCAACTACTTCGGCCAGGGCGCGCTGCTGCTGCGCGATCCGGAGGCCGTGAAAAATCCGTTTTACCTGATGGCGCCCGAGTGGGCTCTGCTGCCCCTTGTGGGGCTGGCCACCATGGCCACGGTGATCGCGTCGCAGGCGCTGATCACCGGCGCCTTCAGCGTCACCAAGCAGGTGATCCAGCTGGGCTACCTGCCGCGCCTGAACATTCAGCACACCAGCGTGCGCGACACCGGCCAGATCTACATCCCCCTGGTGAACTGGGGCCTGTTCGTGGCCATCGTGCTGGCCGTGGTGCTGTTCCGCTCCTCCAGCAATCTCGCGGCCGCTTATGGCATTGCGGTCACGCTGGACATGCTGATCACCACCATCCTGACTTTCTTCGTCATTCGTTACGGCTGGAAATACCCGCTGTGGCTGTGCGTGGCCGCCACAGGCACCTTCTTCGTGGTGGACCTGGCCTTCTTCGCCTCGAACCTTTTGAAGTTCTTCGCCGGCGGCTGGTTCCCACTGCTGATCGGCGGCCTGATCTTCGCCCTGATGGTCACCTGGAAGGATGGCCGCGCCCTGCTCAACAGCAAGCTGCGCGCCGATGCCATCGACCTGCCGGCCTTCCTGGAGTCCGTATTCGTGAGCCCGCCGGCCCGGGTGGAAGGCACGGCGGTCTTCCTCACTGCCGAGGTGGGCACGGTGCCCAACGCCATGCTGCACAACCTCAAGCACAACAAGGTGCTGCATGAGCAGAACCTGTTCATCACGGTGCACAACCACGAGGTGCCTTGGGTCAAGCTGGACCAGCGCCTGCAAGTCGAGCCGCTGGGTCACCAGTGCTGGCAAGTGGTCATCCACTACGGTTTCATGAACGACCCAGACATTCCCAAGGCCCTGCAAAGCCTCTCGGCCCACGGCTGCCAGCTCGACCCGATGAGCACCAGCTATTTCCTCTCGCGCGACACCGTGATTCCCACCATCGGCGGCGGCATGGCCCCTTGGCGGGAAAAACTCTTCGCGCAAATGCACCACAACGCCAGCGGCGCCGCTGACTTCCTGAAGCTGCCCAACAACTCGGTGGTCGAACTGGGCTCCAAGATCGAAATCTGATTCCCCATGCAACTGCTTTTCGTCGCCGACCCGCTGGAGTCCTTCAAGATCTACAAGGACACCACCTTTGCCATGATGCGTGAAGCCCAGCGGCGTGGCCACACGCTCATGGCCTGCGAACCCAAGGACCTGATGTGGCAGCGCGGCGCCCCGGTCACAGCCTTTGTGCGCGACATCCGGCTCACCGGCGAGCCCGAGCCCTGGTTCCAGGCTGGACAGCAGGCGCCGCACGAGCGGCCGGTGGCGCTCAAGGACGTCGATGCGGTGCTCATGCGCAAAGACCCGCCCTTTGACACCGAGTTCTTCTACGCCACCCACCTGCTCGAGCAGGCCGAGCGCGAGGGCGCGCGGGTGTTCAACAAGCCGCGGGCGCTGCGCGACCACTCAGAAAAGCTCGCGGTCATGGAGTTCCAGCAGTTCATCGCGCCCACGCTGGTCACGCGCGACGGCGCAGACGTGCGGCGCTTTCATGCCGAGCACCAGGACATCATCTTGAAGCCCCTGGACGGCATGGGCGGCATGGGGATCTTTCGCGTGGGCACCAATGGCCTGAACCTGGGCAGCATCATCGAGACCCTGAACAACCACGGCGCCACCACCTTCATGGCCCAGCGCTACCTGCCCGAGATCGCGCAGGGCGACAAGCGCGTGCTGGTGATCGGCGGCCGGCCCGTGCCCTACGCCCTGGCCCGCATTCCGCAAAACGGTGAGGTGCGCGGCAACCTGGCCGCCGGCGGCCTGGGCGTGGCCCAGCCCCTGTCGGCGCGGGATCGCGACATCGCCGAAGCCATCGGCCCGGTGCTGGCCGCGCGCGGCCTGCTGCTGGTGGGCCTGGACGTGATCGGCGAGCACGTCACCGAGATCAATGTGACCAGCCCCACCTGCTTTCAGGAAATCACCGACCAGACCGGCTTTGACGTGGCGGCCATGTACCTGGACGCGCTGGAAACGGCCTTCGCAGCAGCGTAAGCGTCCAATCCTGCAGGCGATCGCGCCGGGGCCTCAGGCCTGGCGGATTTTGCGGACCAGCGCCGTGGTTGAGTAGCCGTCCACAAAGGGGATGGCCAGCGCCCGGCCGCCATAGCTTTCCACCACGGCGGTTTCAGCGAGCAGGCGCATGTCGTAGTCACCGCCCTTGACCAGGATGCCGGGCCGCAACTCGGTGATGAGCTCCAGCGGCGTGTCTTCGTCGAACCAGGTCACCAGGCTCACCGATTCCAGCGCGGCCATCAAGATGGCGCGGTCGTGCTCGTTGTTCAGGGGCCGGTCTGGGCCCTTGCCCAGTCGCCGGGCAGAGGCATCGGTGTTGAGCGCCACCACCAGGCTTGCCCCCAGCGCGCGGGCCCTGGCCAGGTAAGTCACGTGGCCGCGGTGCAGCACGTCGAACACACCATTGGTGAACACCACCGGGCCGGGCAGGGCGGCCACGCGGGCGGCTGCCTCAGAGCGGGCGGCGATCTTGCCGAGGAAGGCCGGCTCGCTCACGCGGCCTGGGCGTCGGCCGCAGGGCCGAGCTTGCGCATCTGTTCCTTGCGGAAGCGGTTGAGTTCCTGCACTGTCTGGAAGCTCTGGTTCATCAACAGGCTCATGTTGTGCAGGATGCGCTCGACCACCTTGGTTTCCCAGGTGGCGTCGAATTTGATCTGCTCGCTCAGCCAGTGCTCCAACCACTCCGGGTTGGGCAGGCGTGACTGGATGGTGTCACGCGGAAACAGCGCTTTGTTCACATGCAGGTTCGTCGGGTGCAAGGCCTGGGCCGTGCGCTTGGCGCTGGCCATGAGCACGCCCACCTTGCTGAAGGCGGCGCGCGCCTCGTCTCCGAACTTGCCAATGGCCCGCTTCATATAGCGCAGGTAGGCGCCGCCGTGGCGCGCCTCGTCCTGGCTGAGCTGGGTGTAGATGTGCTTGATCACCGGCTCGGTGTGCCATTCCGAGGCACGGCGGTACCAGTGGTTCAGGCGGATCTCGCCACAAAAGTGCAGCATGAGGGTTTCCAGCGCCGGCGCAGGCTCGAACTCGAAGCGCACCTCGTGCAGCTCCTCTTCTGTGGGCACCAGCTCGGGCTGGAAGCGCCGCAGGTACTCCATGAGCACCAGCGAATGCTTTTGCTCCTCGAAGAACCAGATCGACATGAAGGCAGAAAAATCGCTGTCACCCCGGTTGTCGCGCAGGAACATCTCGGTAGCCGGCAGCGCCGCCCACTCGGTAATCGCGTTCATCTTGATGGTCTGCGCCTGCTCCTGCGACAGCAGGCTGGCATCGAAGCTGTCCCAGGGGATGTCTTTGTCCATGTCCCAGCGGACGGATTCCAGTTGCTTGAACAGTTCAGGGTAGAGCATGCAGTCCTCGTGTGCGTCAGCCTTGGGGGGCAAGGCAGTCGAAATTGTAGAAGGCAGCTGGCTGCGCGGTCTTGCCCCCTGGGCTTGGCGGGGCAATTAACCGCCGCCTAGCAAGCATGGCCAGGCCCTCTTTCTCACACCCCTAGGTGATCAGGGCATGAAGTCTGCCGCCGGTGCCTTTGCTAATCTCCAGTCCATGAACCTTCTTCCCATCCGCTGTCCCCTCATCCAGGCGCCCATGGCCGGGGTGCAGGACGCGCGGCTGGCCACGGCCGTGGGCCAAGCCGGCGGCCTGGGCTCCCTGCCGGCGGCCATGCTCAGCCCCGAGGCACTGGCGCATCAGCTGCAGCAGCTTCAGGGCGCGGCTCTGCCCTGCAACGTTAACTTTTTCACGCACACGCCGCCGGCTGCCGATGAGGCGCAGCAGGCGCGCTGGCTGGCCGCCTTGGCCCCCTACTACGCCGAACTGGGCCTGCAGCCCGGCACCATGCCAGGTGCGGCCAGCCGGCAGCCCTTCGGGCCAGCCATGGCCGAGGTGCTGGAAACGTTCAAACCAGCCGTGGTGAGCTTTCACTTCGGCCTGCCCGCGCCAGGCCTGCTGGCACGGGTCAAGCGCCTGGGTGCCCTGGTGCTGTCCTCGGCCACCACGCTCGAAGAAGGCCTGTGGCTGCAGCAGCACGGCGCCGATGCCGTGATCGCGCAGGGCCTGGAGGCCGGCGGCCACCGCGGGCACTTTCTCTCGCGCGACATCGCCCAGCAAACCGACACGCTGAGCCTGGTGGGCCAGCTGGCCGGAGCACTGTCGGTGCCGGTGATCGCGGCTGGCGGCATCGCCACCGCCGGCGATGTGCGCGCCGCCTTCGACCGCGGTGCCTCGGCAGTTCAGGTGGGCACGGCCTTCTTGCTGTGCACCGAGGCCCAAACCAGTGCGCTGCACCGGGCGAGGCTGAAAGACATCTCAGCCCCCACGGAACTCACCAACCTGTTTTCAGGCGGCCTGGCGCGCAGCCTGGTCAACCGCGTGATGCGCGAACTCGGGCCGGCAAGCGAGGCCGCCCCGCCCTTTCCGCTGGCCACGGCGGCCATCGCCGCGCTGCGAGCGGCGGCCGAAGCCCTGGGCCGAGACGATTTCTCGCCCCTGTGGTCAGGCACCAAGCGCAGCGGCTGCCGCGAAGTGCCGGCCGCAGAGGTGGTGCAGGCGCTGTCGGCCGGCTGGGCCGGCCAGGCGGGGTGACGCGCAGGGCCTAGGCGCGAAACCCAAGGGCTGCAGCCACCCGCTCCGGCCCCACATCCTGCAAGCATCGCGTATGCCCCAGCGGGCATTGGCGCTCGAAACAAGGGGCGCAGTCCAGCGCAGGCTGGTAGGCCGGGTCGTTCTTGAGCCAGAGTACGTGGGCCTGGTCGTTGAGCGGGGGGGTGTGCTCGGGGCTGGAGGAGCCGAACACGGCCACCTGCGGCACGCCAAAGCCGGCGGCCACGTGCATCAGGCCTGAGTCATTGCTGACCACGGCGCGGGCGGCGGCAATCAGGCCCAGTGCATCGGCCAGCGAGGTCTGGCCCGCCAGGTTGAGCACGGGCGCGCCAGGCGCGCCTGCGGCGATCTCCTCGCACAGCGGGGCCTCCTTGGCCGAGCCCAGCAGCAGCACGGGCGATTGCAGGCGTGCGGCCAGGGCGGCGAAGTGGCGGGTGGGCCAGCGCTTGGCCGGGCCATATTCCGCGCCGGGGGCGAACACGACATAGCCCTGGGCCTGGAGGCCCTGCGCGGCCAGCGCAGCTTCTCGGGCGGCCTGCGGCCAGTGCAGCTTGGGTCGGTCGGCCTCGATGCCGACCTCGCCGCTGAGCGCGGAGTACAGCGCCACCATGGGCGGGCGCTTGCCCTTGGGTGGGTTCTTCAGGCGGTGGGTGAGCACCCCCACGCGCGCCTCGCCCAGGTAGCCCACGCGGCGGGGAATGCCGGCCCACCAGGGCACGAGTGCGCTTTTGAGGGAATTGGGCAGGATGTAGGCGGTGTCGAACTGCCCCTGAAGTTCACGCGCCACCTGGCGGCGGGCCTTGAACTGCAGTCCGCCATGGGCGAAGGGCACGTCCAGGATGCGCTCAACCTGCGGCATGGCCCGGAAAACTGGCGCCACCCAGGGCAGGGCGGCGACGGTGAGCCGCTCACCGCGGGCGGCCAGGCGCCTCAGCAGGGGCTCGGTCATGACGGCGTCGCCAATCCACTGCGGCGCAATCACCAGGGACGCCGTCACGGCCTGTCGCCCTGGCGATGCTCAGTGGCCGGCGTCGAAATGCTCGCCGTCCTTGAGCTGGTAGACGGTGCTGCAGTAGGGGCAGCGCGCCGATCCGGCCTCGGCCACGCCCAGGTACACGCGGGGGTGGCTGCTCCACAGCGGCATGCTGGGGTTGGGGCAGAACACGCCGCCCTGGCTGTTGAGGTCCTTGGCCAGCAGTTCGACCACGTGGCTGGCCTTGGCTGTCGTTTCCATCTTGTCTTCTCCCTCGGTGAACCAGCGCGCCTCAGACCTTGGACAGCCAGCCAGCGTACTTGGGGTTGCGGCCGTTGACGATGTCGAAGAAGGCGGTCTGGATTTTCTCGGTGATGGGGCCGCGCGAGCCGATGCCGATGTCGAGGCGGTCGAGTTCGCGGATGGGTGTGACTTCCGCAGCCGTGCCGGTGAAGAAGGCCTCGTCGGCTATGTACACCTCGTCGCGCGTGATGCGCTTTTGCACCAGATCGATCCCTAGGTCTTTGCAGATGTGGAAGATGGTGTTGCGGGTGATGCCGTTGAG
>CANGYC010000147.1 GCA_947457975.1 Comamonadaceae bacterium
CCGCCGCGTGCGGGCTTTTTCGCGCCCGCTCGAATTGACCCTTCGCGCCAAGCCCTTTAATAATGACAACTGTTTACAAATTTGACGAATGCGCCCTGTGCCTGGCTTTTCTCGCCTCCTGATTCTGCTGATGAGCCTGTCGGTCCTTCCCGCGCTAGGGCAGGACAGCCTGCTGGACCGGCTCAAGCGGTCCTTGCAGGACAAGCCTGCGCCCGAGGCGGTGCGCCGACCGCAGGCGCGCAAGCTAGAGGTTCCCGGTCCCCTGCCCGACCTCAAAGACCAGTCCTGCAGCAAGAATACGATGCTGCGCAACGCCCGCACCACGCTGAGCGAAGAAGTGCGCAGCACGCAGGAGACCCACACCTTCCTGGACATTGAGCCGGTGCAGAAGATCTCGGGCATCAGCAGCCTGAGGCTGCAGGGCACGCGCCTGTCGGTGCAGCTGGCTGCCCAGGGGCGCTTCGAAGAATTCAGCGGCCCCGTGGTGCTGCATGTCGAGCGCAAGCATTACGAGGGTAGCCCTGGCGTGGCCTTGCTGGCGCACACCCTGACCCTGGGCATTGGCTTGATGGTGGCGCCTATCAACAGCACCCAGCACGCGCTGGGCTGCTGGGACTCCCGGGCCCTGCGGCGAGAGGTGCTGCTGGCCGAAAGCGCGCCCACGGGCCAGAGCCAATGGCGAAGCATCGACGCCACCCACGTGCTGCGCATCGAAGGCCTGGGTGGGCCACGAGAATTCAACTTCAGCACGACGGCCGTGGGTGGCCAAGGCACTTTCGAGCTGGAGTTGCTGCCCATAGTGATGCAGGCCGCAGCCGATCAGCCGCTGTCACTCACCATCAGCTGCCTCAGTTGCAATGCGCAAGACAGCACGGCGGCCGGGGTGGTGGCGCCCGGGCAGAACCAGGTGGTGCTGCAGGCCGACTTCGCGCAGGCCCGGGCCCAGGAGCTGGCCCGGCTGGAGCGCTTGGCGCAAGAGGAACGAGCCCGGGTCGAGCGGCTGGTGCAGGAAGAGCGGGCGCGGCTGGAGCGGCTGGCACAAGAGGAGCGGGCGGCTGCGCAAAGACGGCTCCAAGCGCAGCAGGCCCTGCTCGCCTTCAAGCGTTCGATGGTGGGACGCTGGAGCACCCAGGACACCTGCCTGAACAGCAAGAGCATCGGCGTGGGCCAGGCCTACGAACTCGACGACGAAGGCCGTTTGAGCCTGCGCTTTCGCATGATGGAAGGCGAGCAATTGGTCGAGCGCTTCACGGCGCAAGACATCGACGTGAGATCGATGGGCGATCCCAACTGGGAGCTCAGACTCAACATGCGCCTTGCAGGGCCAGGTGTGCGGACGGTCAGCCGGACCCTGCTGTTGAGGGTGCATGACGGGCAGATGCAGGTGATCGAACAGCGCGACGGCAACCAAACCGTGATCCGTGGCGGCGTGGTGCAGGCCACTGGCCGCGACATGCCCGCGCTCCTTAACTGCGAACACCCTCGGCTGGTGGCTCAGCGGGCACAAATCGAGCGCGAGGAGCGCGAACGCCTAAGGCGCGCCCAGTTGGCTGCCGAAGAGCAGCGTCTGCGGCTCGAACGCGAAGAGCGCGAGGAGCGTGAGCGTGTGCGCCGCGCCCAGGCCGCTGCCGAGGAGCAGCGCCTGCGCCTCGAGCGCGAGGAGGCCGAGCGCCAGCGGCGCCAGGACGAGCGCAACCGGCTCTACAGACTTTGACCCCTTCACCTTCTTCTTCCAAGGACCAGCGCATGAGCCTATCGACGCAAACAGAACAGTTCTTCCTCAAGGTCTTCAAGTTCGGCATTCTGGTGCTGATGGGCCTGTCGCTGCTGGGCTCGGTGATCGCACTGGTCGTCGGCCTGTGGTTCATGAGCGCGACCCCCAAGGCGCCCGACCCGGTACAAGAGGCGCCCAAGAAGGAAGTGAACATCGACGAGTTCCTCAAGCAGCTGGAAAAGCCCGGGGAGGAGCCCCAAGAGGAAGAAAAAAAGTCCGAGTCCCCACCGGCGAAGCCGGCCGCCCCCAAGTACAAGGACGAGGCACGCAAGATCATCGCCTGCCTCAATGAGTCCAACACCAAGTCCCAGCTGCAGCTGCCGCCCTTCTCGGAAGAGGTCATCGAGGAATTCCGGCGCGACCTGCAGCGGGTGGCCGATATGGCCGGCAGTGATCGGGGCCAGCCCTATGTGGACGATGCGGTGCGCGTGGTCTGCGCCATCCTGCAGCACGAGAAGGTGATTGCGCTGCGCAAAAAGAACAAGGAGCTGCGCGTCTTCATTCCTGCGGTGAACTTCCACATTCAGAAGTGGGACGAACTGAAGGCCGAAGCCCGCCGCTTTGAAGCCGCAGAGCAAAAACGCTTTGAGGAGCAGCAGAACGCCGAAGAGCTGCGGGTAGAAATGTCCCGTGACAAGGGCAAGGCCGCCCTCATGGGGGCGGGCGCTGCCCTGGGTCTGTTCATGCTCATTGCGATCTATCTGCTGATTGCGGCCATGGAAAGCCATCTCAGGCAAATGAGCCGAAGCCTGGAGCTCATGCGCACGGAACCGGCGCCACGATCGGCCGCCCAGGACTAAGACCGGCTGGGCGGCTCAGCCCCCCTGACGCTGATCAGGGGCTCGGCTCCTGATCAGCCTTGGACAGCGGTGCCAGCGCTGCCGGGGGCGGCTCGGCCGGCTCCTGCATGGGCCGGCCGCAGCCCATGCACAGGCCGCTGTCCTCATCGACCATGCAGATGCCCAGGCAGGGGTAGAGCTCGTCCAGGTCCATGCTCAGGCGGGTACGGCAGCGGCAAAAGCCTCGGGCGTGAGGGCGTCGCAGGCGTGGATCACGCCGCCGCCCAAGCAGACCTCACCGTCGTAGAGCACGGCCGACTGGCCGGGTGTGACGGCCCACTGGGCCTGGCTGAAATGCAGCGCGCAGCTGGCAGCATCGCTGGCCAGCACCTCGCAAGGCGCATCGGCCTGGCGGTAGCGACTCTTGGCGGCCATGGCGCCCAGGCGCGGGGCATGGCCCGCCACCCAGCTGCAGTCCTGCGCCTGCAGGCGGTGCGAGAGCAGCCAGGGATGGTCGTGGCCCTGCACCACCCAGAGCGTGTTGTGCTCAATGTCCTTGCGGGCCACGAACCAGGGCTCGTGCTCACCGGCGCCCCGCATGCCTTGCGCTTGCAGCGCTTTGAGCTGCGCACCCTTGGCCTTGACGCCGCCTATGCCCAGCCCCTGGCGCTGGCCCAGGGTGTAGAAGGACAGGCCCACGTGCTCGCCGATGACGCGGCCGCTGTCGCTCTTGATGGGGCCCGGGGCCTTGGCGATGTAGCGGTTGAGGAAGTCGCGGAAAGGCCGCTCGCCGATGAAGCAGATGCCGGTGGAGTCTTTCTTTTTCGCGTTGGGCAGACCGATCTCGTCCGCGATCCGTCGCACCTCGGTCTTGTGCAGCTCACCCACGGGAAACAGCGTCTTGGACAGCTGCGCCTGGTTCAGGCGGTGCAAAAAGTAGCTCTGGTCCTTGGCCGGGTCCAGGCCCTTGAGCAGTTCAAAGAGGCCGCTGGCCGGGCTCTGCCGCACACGAGCGTAATGACCTGTCGCGATTTTCTCAGCGCCCAGGCGCATGGCGTGGTCGAGAAAGGCCTTGAACTTGATCTCGGCGTTGCACAGGATGTCGGGGTTGGGCGTGCGGCCAGCCTGGTACTCGCGCAGGAACTCGGCGAACACGCGGTCCTTGTAGTCGGCCGCAAAGTTGACGTGCTCGATCTCGATGCCAATCACATCGGCCACGGCGGCGGCGTCCACAAAGTCGATGTTGGACGAGCAGTACTCGCCGTCGTCGTCATCTTCCCAGTTCTTCATGAAGATGCCGACCACCTCGTGGCCCTGCTTTTTGAGCAGGTAGGCCGTGACGGCGGAGTCCACACCCCCGCTCAGGCCGACGACCACGCGCATTTTTTTGGCTGCTGACATGGGCTGGATTATCCAGCCGCCCAGAGGAGTGGGCTCCTACAGGGAGACGAGCTGACCGAGCTCGTAGACGCTCGTGTCGGTGGTGATGAGGTTCAGGGGGAAGCGCTTGCCCGCCAGGTAGTCTTCCATGCAGCGCAGCAGCAGGGGGCTGCGGTGGTGCTCGGTGGAGGCGCGGATCTCTTCGGGGCTCATCCACAGGGCGCGCACGATGCCGTCATCGAGAGCGCGGCCGCTCTGCAGTGCGCCCAGCTCGCCGCAGAAAGCAAAACGCAGGTAGGTGATGTCTTCGCTCTGGCTGCGGTCAGGCGAATGCTTTTCAAAGCGGGACAGGTACACGCCCACCAGGGCCGTGGGCTTGAAGAGGTGGGCGGTTTCCTCCAGCACCTCGCGCGCGCAGGCCTCGATGGGGCTTTCGCCCGGGTCCAGGTGGCCGGCGGGGTTGTTGAACTTCAGCCCGTCGCGGGTGAGCTCCTCCACCAGCATGAACTGGCTCTGGCCATGTACCTGGCGTTCGATGACGGCCGCCACCGTGACACTGGGTTTCCAACGTTCTTGCATTTGGCGATTATCGGCGGCTCATGTGTCAGGACGCTGACTGATCCGGGGCCGCGCTGAGGTCATGCAGTCCGGCCTGAAAACTCTCCCGCAGAAACGCCACCAGCGCCTGCACCGCTGCCGGCACCTGCGGCGACCAGGGCCGCAGGGCGTAGATGCGGTCGCCAAAAAAGCCCTGCACCTGCCAGTCGGGCAGCACGGGCACCAGGGGGGCCCTGCCTGCCAGGGCCTCGGGTGCAGGCACGCTGAAGTCAGGCAAGAGGCCAATGCCCAGGCCGGCCAGCAGGGCCTCGCGCAGCACCTCGCTGTTGTTGGCCCGCAGCTTGGCCTGGATGTTCACGCCCACCCGTTCATCCTGAAGGCGCCGGCGGCCCTGGGGCAGGCGGGCGAAGGTCCACTGGGCCTGGCCGCGCTGGCCGCCCAGGTAGAGCAGACCATCGTGCTGCGCCAACTCGGACGGGTGGCGCGGCACGCCGCGCCGCGCCAGGTAATCGGCACTGGCCAGCAGCACCGAGCGGGTTTCACACAAGGCCCAGGCCACGTGGGTCTCGGGCGGCTTGCTGGTGTGGCGCACGGCCAGGTCAAAGCCCTCCTGCGCGAGGTTGACGAAGCGGTCGGTGAGCTCCAGGTCAATGCGAATCTCGGGGTAGCGTGCCAAAAACGCCGCCACACGCGGCGCCAGGTGCTGGCGGCCCAGGGCCACGGGGGCGGTCAGGCGAATCAGCCCGCGCGGGCTGCCGACCAGGTCGCGCACGGCGGTGTAGCTCTCGCTGATGCGCTCGAAGGCCGGTTGCAACTCGTCGACCAGCTGCTGCCCGGCCTCGGTCAGGCCCACCGAGCGGGTGGTGCGGCGCACCAGGGACACGCCGGCCTGGCGCTCGAGCTCGCTGATGCGCATGCTGGCCGAGGCCTTGGACAGGCCCAGGCGCCGCGCCGTCTCGGTGAAGCTGCGCGTGGCCGACAGCACGGTGAGCAGGTGCAGGTCAGACAGCAGGGGGGAGAGCTGGTCGGAAGCCATGCCTGAATTATGTATTGTTCAATTAATTGAACAATGAAGTCAGCAATCAGGCGTTCCCAAAACCCGTCGGGCCACCTAGAGTCAAGCCCATTCAAAAAAACCAGGAGCGCCCCCATGAGCCAGCCATCCACCCCTTCCAACCTGATCGGCCACTTCATCCAGGGCCGCGTTGCGCCCGGCAGCAGCGCGCGCCGCCAGGATGTGTTCAACCCGGCCACGGGCGCCGTCAGCGGCCAAGTGGCACTGGCCTCCAGCGCCGATGTGGATGCGGCCGTGGCTGCGGCCAAAGCCGCGTTCCCGGCCTGGGCCGACACCTCGCCGCTGCGCCGCTCGCGGGTGATGTTCAAGTTCCTGGAACTGCTGAACGCACACAAGGACGAGCTGGCCCGGCTGATCACGGCCGAGCACGGCAAGGTGTTCACCGACGCGCAGGGCGAGGTCACGCGCGGCATTGAGATTGTGGAATTTGCCTGCGGCATCACCCAGTTGCTCAAGGGCGACTTCACCGACCAGGTGTCCACCGGCATCGACAACTGGACCCTGCGCCAGCCCCTGGGCGTGGTGGCGGGCATCACGCCCTTCAACTTCCCGGTGATGGTGCCCATGTGGATGTGCCCGGTGGCCCTTGCGGCGGGCAACACCTTTGTGCTCAAGCCCAGCCCCATCGACCCCAGCCCC
>CANGYC010000148.1 GCA_947457975.1 Comamonadaceae bacterium
AATGTCGGTGCTCTTGGTGTAGTGCGGGGCATCGGCTGCGCCCAAAATTTCTTCCACCGTCACGCGGCTCCAAGCTTCGATGCCGCCTTTTTCGACGATGTCAGCCGCTTGGTCCAAGATGGCCATGGTGTTGGGGTGCAGCTCGCCCGAGTCTTTGTGCAAAAAGAACGGTACCGGCACGCCCCAGCTGCGCTGGCAGGAGATGCACCAGTCGGGCCGGTTGGCGATCATGTCGCGCAGGCGGGTCTTGCCGTTCTCGGGGTAGAAGCGCGTGTCTTCAATCGCGGCCAGGGCCAGCTGGCGCAGCGTCTGCGGGGCTTTGTCCTTGGTGAACACGCCCTCGCCCTCGTCCATGCGCACAAACCACTGCGCAGCCGCGCGGTAGATGACGGGCGTTTTGTGGCGCCAGCAGTGCGGGTAGCTGTGCGTGATGCCCACGGTGCTCATCAGCCGGCCGGCCAGCTTGAGCGCATCCATGATGGCCGGAATGGCCTTCCAGATGTGCTGCCCGCCAAAAAGCGGGAAGTCCGCCGCGTAGCTGCCGTTGCCTTGCACGGGGTTGAGGATGTCCTCGTACTTCATGCCGTGCGTGATGCAGGAGTTGAAGTCGTCCACGCCATAGGCGGGCGAGGAGTGCACCAGGCCCGTGCCATCGGCATCGCTCACGTACTCGGCCAGGTACACCGGCGAGAGCCGCTTGTAGCCGGCGTCAGCTTCGTAGAGCGGGTGGCGGAAGTTCAGGCCGCCCAGCTGCGTGCCTTTGGCGGTAGCCAGCACGGTGCCCGCGAGGCCAAAGCGCTCCAGGCATTTGTCGACCAGGGTCTCGGCCAGCACCAGGCAGCCCTTGGGCGTGTCGACCAGGGCGTAGCTGAGCTCGGGGTGGGCGTTGAGCGCCTGGTTGGCCGGGATCGTCCAGGCGGTGGTGGTCCAGATGACGGCAAAGCCGCTTTTGCCGGTGGGCAGAGCGGCCAAGCCGAAGGCGGCGGCGAGCTTGGCGGCATCGTTAGTCTCGAAGGCCACGTCCAGCGTGTCGCTTTTTTTGTCGGCGTACTCGATCTCGAACTCGGCGAGCGAGGAGCCGCAGTCAAAACACCAGTAGACGGGTTTTAAGCCACGGTAGACGAAGCCGCGCTCGATCACGCGCTTGAAGGCGCGGATCTCACCGGCCTCGTTGGCAAAGTCCATGGTGCGGTAGGGCCGGGCCCAGTCGCCCAGCACGCCCAGGCGCTTGAAGTCCTCGCGCTGCTGTTCGATCTGCTCGGTGGCAAAGGCGCGGCTCTTGGCCTGCATGTCATCGCGCGAGAGCTTGCGGCCGTGCAGCTTCTCGATGGCGTTCTCGATCGGCAGGCCATGGCAGTCCCAGCCGGGGATGTACTGCGCATCAAAGCCCGCCAGCTGCCGGCTCTTGACGATCATGTCCTTGAGCACCTTGTTCAGGGCATGGCCAATGTGCAGCTTGCCGTTGGCATAGGGCGGGCCGTCGTGCAGCACAAAGAGCGGCGCGCCCTGGCGGGCATCGCGCAATTTTTTGTACAGGCCCTCGTCGTTCCAGGTCTGCACCCAGGCCGGCTCGCGCTTGGGAAGGTCACCCCGCATCGGGAAGGGTGTGTCGGGCAGGTTCAGGGTGCTGCGGTAATCGGTGGGGGTGTCGGACATGGTGCGTCGCATCAAGGGGGCATCGACAAGCTCAGCCCGAATGGCGGGTAGGGAAAAAATCGGGCACAGAGGCCTTGTGCGGAAGCGTTCGCCCTGAGCCTGTCGAAGGGCGGCGAACGGCGGGGCGCCGTCAAATTCGGTCGCGCGTCGTCTGGCGGCTGGTCCCGGCGTGCATGGAGGCAAAGAAGGCGCGGGCATCATCGCAGTCCTTGGCAATGCCGGCCTTGAGGGCGTCCAGGCCCTCGTACTTCAGCTCGTCGTGCAGTTTGGCCAGCAGTTCCACGCTCACGATTTTACCGTAGGCACTGTCCAGCCCCGCCTCTGTGGCCGCCGGGCTGGCGGCGCCAGGCCAGGCCAGGCAATGCACTTCCAGCAGCACGCGGCCGGCGTCTTCCACGGTGGGCCGAACGCCCAGGCTGGCCACGCCCTCCAGGGGCTGGCCGCCCAGGCCCTGCGTTCTCACCACAAAGATGCCCGAGGCGGCGGGCTTGTGGTGTCTGAATTCGATGTTGAGGGTGCGAAATCCCAGCTCCCGTCCCAGCTTGCGGCCATGCACCACGTGGCCAGAGATGCTGTAGGGCCGGCCCAGCAAGGCCGCCGCCAGGTCCATGCGGCCGGCTGCCAGGGCCTCGCGCACCGCCGAGCTGGACACGCGGATGCCGTGCACCTCGTAGCTGTTCATGCGCGCCACATCAAAGCCGGCGGCTTCACCGGCGGCGTCCAGCATGGCGTAGTCGCCCACCCGCTTGGCTCCAAAACGGAAGTCGTCGCCCACCAGCAGGTAGCGCGCCTGCAGGCCGCGCTGCAGCACGTCCTCAATGAAGGCCTGCGCGCTTTGCGTGGCCAGCAGCTGGTTGAAGGGCAGCACCACCACCTCGTCGATGCCGCAACCCGACAGCTCGGTGAGCTTGTCGCGCAGGGTGGAGATGCGCGCCGGTGCCGTGGCCGGTGAGAAGTACTCACGCGGGTGGGGCTCGAAGGTCATGACCCGCGCCGGCAGGCCGCGGTGCCGCGCCTCGCTCTTGAGCAGGGCCAGCATGGCCTGGTGACCCCGGTGCACCCCGTCAAAGTTGCCGATGGTCAGGGCGCAGGGCCGGGCCAGCTTGGGGTGGTGGAAACCGCGAAAAACTCTCATGTCTGGGGATTATCGTTTTTGTGGCTCGAGGGCCCGCTGGGGTGGCCGGTACGTCCTGTCACGGGCAGGACCGCAATTCGCGCTATATTGTCCTCAGAGCGTGTTCAGACGAGCGCGACCCCCGGGCCCCTCGTCCGACATGACCCCAGTTACCGGTGTCCTGAAGGATGGAGGTTCGATTGAAGGTCTTGAAGCTTTCTGCACAGGGCTTGCCCCAGTCCTGGATCAGCCTGGAACAGGCCGTGCTGCACTATGCGGCCGGGGAGGTGCGCTGGGAGGTGGGCGCCGAAGTGGCAGTGTTCCGTGGCGGTCACAACGCCCTGACCGGCGAGCAGTCGCAAATCCGGGTGAGCAGCATCATCGGCACCCGGGGTGTTCCCAACATCAACCCCTTCAACCTGCGTCCGGGCCTGACCAACACCAAGCTGTTTGTCCGGGACCGCAACATCTGCGCTTACTGCGGTGGCCATTTCCACGAGGGCGAGTTGACCCGCGAACACATCATCCCCTTCGCGCAGAACGGCGTGGACAACTGGATGAACGTGGTCACCGCCTGCCGGGCTTGCAACCACCGCAAGAGCAGCCGCACGCCCGAGCAGGCGCGCATGCCCTTGCTTTACACCCCCTACGTGCCCAGCCTCTGGGAAGACTTCATCTTGCGCAACCGTCGCATCCTGGCCGACCAGATGGAGTTCCTGATGGCCCACGTACCCAGGACGTCCAGGCTCCTGAGTTGACCTTGCGCTGAAGTCCAAAAAGCGCATCGCCGACCGCCGGTAGGAGCCCAGTCCCCTGGGCGATTCGCGCCTTCTGGCCGGGCCTCAGGCAAATACGCCAGCCGTCTCCTGCATGCCCTCGGACACCTGACCCAGGTGGTAGAGGGTGTCGCCAAAGCTCATTTCCAGCTGCGTGAGCTTCTTGAAGTAGTGGCTGATGAGGTACTCGTCGGTCACGCCGATGCCGCCGTGCAGCTGCACGCTCTGCTGGCCGACCAGGCGCATGGACTGGCCCAGTTGCACCTTGGCCCGTGACACGGCCCGCCGACGCTCTGCGGCGGGTGCCTGCAGTTTGAGCCAGGCGTAGTAGCTCATGGAGCGGCCCAGTTCCAGTTGCATCTTCATGTCGGCCACGCGGTGGCGCAGGGCCTGAAAGCTGGCAATGGGTACGCCGAACTGGCGGCGCTGGTTCATGTACTCCGTTGTCAGAGCCAGGCTGCGCGTCATGGCCCCCACGCCCTCGGCGCAGGCGCAGGCGGCGCCCAGGTCCAGCGCGTGGGTGAGCGCCTCCAGGGCGTCGGCGCTGAGCAATTCGGCGGGGGTGGCCTTGAGCTGCAGCTCGGCGGCGCAGGCCCCGTCCTGCAAGCCATAGCCGTGCACCGACAGCCCGGCCGCACCCGTGTCCACCAGAAAGAGGGCCAGCCGCCCGGCCAGGCGGGCCGAGACGATGAAGGCCGCCGCATGGGTGCCGGCCGTCACCAGGCTCTTGGTGCCGCTCAGCACGTGGCCTGCCCCTTGGGGCTGGGCCTGTGTCTGGCAGGCCTCGGCACGGTAACGGCCCCCGCGTTCCTGCCAGGCCAGGCTGAGCAGGGCCTGGCCCGAGGCCACGGCTGGCAGCCAGCGGGCCTGCTGCGCGGGGCTGCCCAGGCTGGCGAGCAGCTGGCTGGCCATCAGCGTCTGCGAAAGGGGCTCGAGCACCAGGCCCTGGCCCAGCTCTTCCATCACCACCATGGCCTCCACCGGGCCCATGCCCAGCCCGCCATGGGACTCGGGCACGGCCAGGCCGGTCAGGCCCAGTTCGGCGAGTTCGCCATAGGCCTCTGGGGAGAAGCCACCGGCGGCCACGATGCTGCGCCTCCGCTCGAAGGGGTAGGCCTTCTCGACCCAGCGGGCCACGGCCTCGCGCAGTTGCAGCTGTTCATCGGAAAAATCGAAGTCCATGGGGATGCCTTTCAGCCGAGCAGGGTTTGGGCCACGATGTTGCGCTGCACTTCGTTGCTGCCGCCGTAGATGGTGGTTTTGCGCATGTTGAAATAGTTGGAGGCCAGTGGCGCGCAGTGCAGCGCCCCGCCGGGGAAGGGCTGGTCGCCCTGCCAGCCCGCTTCCATGGCCTCGTGGATCAGGGGCAGAGCGAAGGGCCCGGCGGCCAGCATCATGAGCTCGGTGTAGCGCTGCTGGATTTCGCTGCCGCGGATTTTCAAAAGGCCCGCGATATCCAGCGAGTTCTTGCCCGAGCGCTCGGCCGAAAGCACGCGCAGCACCAGCATTTCCAGTGCCACCACGTCCACTTCCAGCAGGGCAATCTGATCGCGAAAGCGCAGGTCGTCCCACACACCTTCGGCCTTGGCGATGCGCTTGAGGCGTTCAAGCTCGCGCTTGGCGCGGTTCACATCGGCTATGTTGGTGCGCTCGTGGCTGAGCAGGTACTTGGCATAGGTCCAGCCCTGGTTCTCCTCGCCCACCAGGTTCTCGGCGGGCACCTCCACGTTGTCGAACCACACCTCGTTGACCTCGCACTCACCGTCGAGCAGGCGAATGGGGCGCACCGTCACGCCCGGGGACTTCATGTCGATCAAGAGGAAGGAGATGCCGGTCTGGGGCTTTCCTTCGTTGCTGGTGCGCACCAGGCAGAAGATCCACTCGCCGTACTGGCCCAGGGTGGTCCAGGTCTTTTGCCCGTTGACGATGTAGGTGTTGCCCCGCCGCTCGGCCCGGCACTTGAGCGAGGCCAGGTCCGAGCCTGCGCCAGGCTCGCTGTAGCCCTGGCTCCACCACACCTCGCCGCTGGCGATGCCCGGCAGGAAGCGCGCCTGCTGGGCGGGGCTGCCGAAGGCCATGATGACTGGCGCCACCATCACCGGCCCGAAGGGCACCACGCGGGGTGCGCCGGCGAGCGCGCACTCTTCTTCAAAAAGGTGGCGCTGCACCGCATTCCAGCCTGGTCCGCCGAATTCTTTCGGCCAGGCATGACCCAGCCAGCCCTTGGCTCCCAGGATCTTCGCCCAGCGCTGCATGTCCTCGCGCGAGAGCTTGAGGCCCTGGTGCACTTTGTGCGCGATGTCGCTGGGCAGGTGCTGCCGCACCCACTGGCGGATGTCTTCGCGGAACTGCTGCTCCTGGGGGGTGAAGGCGAGGTCCATCGTGCGCGGTCTCCTGGTGGTCGGCATGGCGGGATGCCGGGTGGATTTTTAGCATGCCCCAGGCCTTGGTCCTGTCCCGGCTGTGATGGGGTCGGCCTCTACACTTGAGTCATGTCCGTTCCCGCCGCGCTCCCGCCTTCGAAAAACATCGTCATCCTCATCTCGGGCGCTGGGAGCAATATGCAGGCCGTCATTGAGGCGGCCGCGCAGCAGCAGTGGGAGTCTCGCTTGGGCGCACGGGTGGCCGCCGTGATCAGCAAC
>CANGYC010000149.1 GCA_947457975.1 Comamonadaceae bacterium
GGTCGGCCGAAAGCCTGCTCGATGATGGCCACCGCCTGCTGCGAAGGAAAAGGGGGCACCCGGTCCTGCAGCAGGGCCAGCTGGTCAGCGATGTCGGACGGCATGAGGTCGCGCCGGGTGGACAGCACCTGACCGAACTTCACGAAGATGGGGCCCAGGCTCTCCAGGGCCAAGCGAAGGCGCTCGCCCCGGGGCTGGCGCAGGTTGCGGCCAAAGGAAATGATGCGCGTGAGCAGGCGCAGACCCGGCCGCTCGAAGCTGGACAGCACCAGCTCGTCCAGACCGTAGCGCAGTACGGTCCAGAGAATGAAGGCCCCCCGCAGCAGGCGCGTCATGATGCGGCGGCCGTGGGCGCCATGCGGCCGGCGGCCTCGCCCATACGGGCCAGCAGGGGCCGCAGGGCGGCCAGGAGCTTGCGCGCCGCATCGGCGAGGGCGTGGGCGGGCACGTCACCCATCAGGCGAGCCAGGTCTTCTTCCACGTCCCAGCGCAGGTGGTCGGCCAACCAGGCGATCTCGGCGGCCAACTGCACATCGCCTTCGATTTGCACCGGGGGACGCTGACCCTCGAAGAGCTGGCGTGCCATGACCCAAGGCGGCTCGCTTTCCAGGCAGAGGACAAGGTCTGGTGCGCGCTCAGCGGCGGCGCGGGAGGTCAGGCCCGCAGGCGTGAGCTCCAGGGCAAGGGACCATTGGCCCCAGCGCACCTGGACCACGCTGCCCTTGCGGCGGGCCAGGCGAGCCTGGGCTTCTTTTTCCTGCATGAGCACATGATTGAGCAGCAGCACCAAGCGGTGCTGGACCTCTTCGACCAACCATGCTGGGGCCTGCATACGCCCTGTGGTGGACTGCCAAAGCGAGTGCAGAAATGAAATCGGGGACGTGTTGGTCATACGTCCCCGATTTTGACGGATAAATCCCAACGGACCGCAGGGGGCCCGACGGAATCCCTCTGGCTTACTGGAGGGCCTGCACGCCCGCCACCAGCCAGCCACCGGCGCGGTGGCGGGGCTTGGTCATGTTCCAGACTTCGCGGAAGGGGCTAGGCCCGGCCGACTGGTCCTCGCGGATCATGCCGGAGAACTCCACGCTGGCCATGTACACGTCGTCCAGTTCCTCGATGCCCAGCAACTGGGCGTCAAGCTGGAGCACGTCGGTCTTGTTGACGACACCGCCCGTGTGGGTTTCGCGTTCGGCCAGCTGCGTCTTGATCTGCTCGAGCATGTCGTCGGTCATCATCACCCGAAGGGCCGGGATGTCCGAGCGGTCCCAGGCGTCCTGCAGCGAGGTGAAATTGGCGCGGGCGGCTGACAAAAAGCCCTGGACGTCAAAGTCGGCAGGCACATCCCAGGACGACTGCGGACCAGACAGGGCCGAACCGATCATGGAACCGGTGGACGTGGCCGGGGCACTGCCGTCGAAGCGGGTGGCCTGCTGCTCCCAGGGCCGTGCAGAGGCGTCGTTGCCCACGTTGTTCGGGCTGTATTGGCGTGGCGTGGCGGGTGCGCCCGCGCCCTCGAAGGCAAAAGGCGAGGACTGGGGGGCAGCTTCGCGGCCGGCGCGAAGCTTGCGCATCACAAAACCGACCACGACCATGATGACGAGAGCCAGCAAGGCAAACATCATGAACTGGGCAAAACCTTCACCCATGCCCAGGCTGTGGGCCAGCCAGGCCAGACCCAGGCCAGCGGCCAGGCCACCCAGCATGGCACCCCAGGGTTTGCGGGCTGCAGGAGCGGCGGCAGGACTGGGTTTGGACGCCGGGGCTTGCTGCATCGCGGGTGAGGCAGGCGCAGCCGGCGTGGCCTCACGCTGAGTGACGTTGGACGATTGTTTGCCCGTGGACTTGCCACCACCCAGGCGCTTGGCCTCGGCATCAGCGGAACCCAGGGCCACCGTCAGGGTCATGGCGGCGGCGAGCAGGGCGGACCAGATCTTCATACTGTCTCCTTTCATTCGGGCCAGAGGAAAACTGGGATGTCCAGCCACAACTCCGGCACCTTAAACACAATCAATTGTTTCAGCACTTGATTCCAACATGCAATGCAACCACACCCCCAGTGAGGTTGTGATAGTCCACATGACCGAAACCGCCTTGTTGCATCATGGTCTTCAGCGTGTCTTGATCGGGGTGCATTCGGATCGATTCAGCCAAGTAGCGGTAACTGGTGTCGTCGCCAGCCACCAGCTTGCCCAAGCGGGGCAGGACCTGGAATGAGTACCAATCGTAGATTTTTTCAAGGGGCTTGGCTACCTTGGAGAACTCCAGCACCAGCAGCTTGCCCATGGGCTTGAGTACCCGGCTCATCTCGGCCAGGGCCTGGTCCTTGTGCGTCATGTTGCGCAGACCAAACGCGACAGTGACCAAGTCGAAGCTGGCGTCCGGAAAGGGCAGGAACTCCGCATCGCAGACCAGGGTGGGCAAGGACACACCGGCATCGAGCAGGCGGTTGCGGCCCTCGCGCAGCATGGCCTCGTTGATGTCGGTGTGCACCACGCGGCCGGTTTGGCCGACCTTGGGGGCAAAAGCCAGGGACAGATCGCCCGTGCCACCGGCAATGTCCAGCACCGACTGGCCTTCGCGCACATTGGCCACCATCACCGTGTAGGCCTTCCAGGCCCGGTGCAGTCCCGCCGACATGAGGTCGTTCATGAGGTCGTATTTGGGCGCGACGGAGTCGAACACACCACGCACGCGGCTGGCCTTCTCGCGCTCGTCGACCGTCTCGAATCCAAAGTGGGTGCGGCTCATGGGGAGGATTTCAAGGCTGGAGGGTGACTCGATTCTAGGCAGGCCGCTTCAGTGGCTGCCGCAGGCGTGGCCGGTCGCCCCAAGCATGGGGGCGTCACGGTCCACGCCGGCCGCCTCCAGGCGCTTGAAGTAGTCGGACCACAGCCGCTCCTGCTCTCGGCCCAGGAAATAGAGGTAATCCCAAGAAAACAGGCCCGAATCATGGCCGTCGGAGAAGCTAGGCTTGACCGCATAGTTGCCCACGGGCTCCAGGTTGATCAGGTCTACCTCGCGCTTGCCGGTCTGCAGGACCTCCTGGCCAGGACCATGGCCCTGCACTTCGGCCGAAGGGGAGTAAATGCGCATCAGCTCGAAGGGAAGGCGAAAGACAGCGCCGTCGGAAAACCCAACTTCCAAGACACGGGATTGGCCATGCACCGTCAATGCGGTGGGCGTGGGGGCGCCGGCTTGAAGACCTGCCATGGGACGTCCTTGGGCTCAGAGAGCAAAAAAAGAAGGTTCAGACGAGCACACGCTCAATGCCGCCGCGGTTGGCGGCATCGACGTAGGAGGCCATCCAGTCCGCACCGAGAAGCTTTTCGGCCATCTCGACCACGATGTAGTCGGCCTCCAACAGGCCGTTTTGCAGGTCGTTGCCGTAACGCGACAGGCCCTGAAGGCAGCTGGGGCAGCTGGTCAGGATCTTGACCGGGCCCTCCGCCTGCACCGCACCCGTGGCGCGCAGCGCCGTCTCGTCCTTGCGCAGTTCTTCTTCCTTGCGGAAGCGGATCTGCGTGGCAATGTCAGGCCGGGTCACGCCCAGGGTGCCGGACTCGCCGCAGCAGCGCTCGCTCTTGAGCACGTTCGGGCCCACCAGGGCCTTGACCGTCTTCATGGGGTCCTGCAGCTTCATGGGGCTGTGGCAGGGGTCGTGGTAGAGGTAACCCTGGCCGCCGGGCAGCGTGATGCCCTTTTCCAGCAGGTACTCGTGGATGTCTACGATGCGGCAGCCGGGGAAGATCTTGTCGAACTCATAGCCCTGCAACTGGTCGTAGCAGGTGCCGCAGCTCACCACCACGGTCTTGATGTCCAGGTAGTTGAGTGTGTTGGCCACGCGGTGGAACAGCACCCGGTTGTCGGTGATGATCTTGTCGGCCTTGTCGAACTGACCACTGCCTTTTTGCGGGTAGCCGCAGCACAGGTAACCCGGCGGCAGTACGGTCTGTACGCCCGCATGCCAGAGCATGGCCTGCGTGGCCAGGCCCACCTGGGAAAACAGGCGCTCCGAGCCGCAACCGGGGAAATAGAACACGGCTTCGGAGTCGGCGCTGGTGGCCTGGGGGTTGCGGATGATGGGGACGTAGTCCTGGTTCTCGATATCCAGCAGCGCCCGGGCCGTTTTCTTGGGCAGGCCGCCCGGCATTTTCTTGTTGATGAAATGGATCACCTGCTGCTTGATGGGCGCCGTACCCACCGACGCCGGCGGCTTGGCCGTCTGCTTGCGGGCGAACTTGCCCAGCAGGTCGTTGGCCAGGCGCTGGGCCTTGAAGCCCACGTCAACCATGGCGCTCCTCATGAACTTGATGGTCTCGGGCTGCGTGGCATTGAGGAAGAACATGGCCGCCGCATTGCCCGGGCGGAAGGACTTCTGGCCCATCTTGCGCAGCAGGTTGCGCATGTTCATCGACACCTCTCCGAAGTCGATGTTCACGGGGCAGGGGGTGAGGCACTTGTGGCAGACCGTGCAGTGGTCGGCCACGTCCTCAAACTCCTCCCAGTGCTTGATGGAGATGCCCCGGCGCGTCTGCTCTTCGTAGAGGAAGGCCTCGGCCAGCAGCGAGGTGGCCAAGATCTTGTTGCGCGGGCTGTAGAGCAGATTGGCGCGCGGCACATGGGTCGCGCACACGGGCTTGCACTTGCCGCAGCGCAGGCAATCCTTGACCGAGCTGGCGATGGCACCGATGTCAGACTGCTGCATGATCAGCGACTCGTGCCCCATCAAGCCGAAGCTCGGGGTGTAGGCATTGGTGAGGTCCGAGGGCAGCGCCGCATCGCGCAGGAGCTTGCCCTTGTTGAAGCGGCCCTCGGGATCCACGCGCTTTTTGTAGTCGGCAAAAGGCTGGAGCTCGGCATCGCTCAGGAAATCCATCTTGGTGATACCGATGCCGTGCTCGCCGGAGATCACGCCATCGAGCGAGCGGGCCAGCTGCATGATGCGGGCCACGGACTCGTGCGCGGTCTGCAGCATGGCGTAGTCGTCGCTGTTGACGGGAATGTTGGTGTGCACATTGCCATCACCGGCGTGGGCGTGCAGCGCCACCCAGACCCGGCCCTTGAGCACGCGCTGGTGAATGGCCACGCATTCCTGCAGGATGGGCTGGAACACGGCACCCGAGAAGATGTCCTGCAGCGGGGCGCGCAGCTGGGTCTTCCAGCTGGCCCGCAGGGAGTGGTCCTGCAGCTGCGCAAACAGCGCATCCACTTCGGCCAGCCAGCCGCCCCAAAGGCTGCTCACCTCGCGCACCAGGGTCAGGGCCTGGGCCACGCGGTCTTCCAGCAACTCGGCTGAAGGTAGCTCGCTGGCATCATCCGACTTGCCCAGGGGCAGATTGCCGCGCTCGAAGAAGGCTTCAAGTTCGTTGCAGAGCTTGAGCTTGTTTTGCAGCGACAGCTCGATGTTGATGCGCTCGATGCCATCGGAGTACTCGGCCATGCGCGGCAGGGGAATCACCACGTCCTCGTTGATCTTGAAGGCGTTGGTATGGCGTGAGATCGCGGCAGTGCGCTTGCGGTCGAGCCAGAACTTCTTGCGGGCCTCGGCGCTGATGGCGATGAAGCCTTCGCCGCTGCGCGAATTGGCCAGACGCACCACCTCCGAGGTGGCGCGGGCCACCACGTCGGCATCGTCGCCGGCAATGTCGCCGACCAGCACCATCTTGGGCAGGCCACCGCGCTTGCTCTTGGTGGTGTAGCCCACGGCCTTGAGATAGCGGTCGTCCAGGTGCTCCAGGCCCGCCAAAATGGCGCCGCCGCGGCGCTGCTCGGCGAACATGAAGTCTTTGATCTCGACAATGCTGGGGACGGCGTCCTTGGCATTGCCGAAGAACTCCAGGCACACCGTGCGGGTGTGTTCGGGCATGCGGTGCAGCACCCAGCGCGCGCTGGTGATCAGGCCGTCGCAGCCCTCTTTTTGGATGCCCGGCAGGCCCGAGAGGAACTTGTCAGTGACATCTTTGCCCAGGCCCTCCTTGCGGAAGGTCTTGCCGGCGATGTCCAACACCTCGGTGCGGATGGGCGTCTTGCCGTCGGCCTCAAAGTAGCGGAGCTCAAAACGGACCGCCTCGGCATCATGGATCTTGCCCAGGTTGTGGCCGATGCGCACCACCTCCAGCCACTGGGCTTCGGGGGTGACCATGCGCCAGGAGACCAGGTTGTCCAGGGCCGTGCCCCACAGCA
>CANGYC010000150.1 GCA_947457975.1 Comamonadaceae bacterium
CCTGCCCGATGCGAATGCCCTGTGGGTTGTAGCCGTTGGCGCCAAAGGGCGAGGTGCCGCCCGTGCCAATCCACTTGTTGCCGCCCTCGTGCCGCTCTTTTTGTTCTTCGAAGCGTTTTTTCAGCGTCTCCATGAGCTCGTCCCAGCCCATCTTCTCGATCTTGGCTTTCTCCTCGGGACTGAGCTCGAGCTCCAGAGTTTTGCGCAGCCAGTCCAGCGGGATGTCCTTGGTGAAGTCGGCCACCATCTCCACGCCCTTGAAGTAGGCGGCAAAAGCGCGGTCGAATTTGTCGTAGTGCTTCTCGTCCTTCACCATCACGGCGCGGCTGAGGTAGTAAAAGTCGTCGATCTTCCAGGCGCCTTCGCCTTCCGGCGTCTGGCTGTGCGGGCCCACCACGCCGGCTTCGAGTGCTTCGAGCAGCATGAGGAGTTCTTTGACCGACACCGGCAGCTTGGCCGAGCGAAGGGTGTAGAAGAAATCGATGAGCACGTCAGCTCCTTCAGGGGGCAGTGCGCGGCTGCGCCAGCCGCTGCATCAGATGGGCCCGGGCTTCGGGCCACTCCTGGGCGCTCAGGCTGTACATCACCGTATCACGGATGCTGCCGTCGCGGCGCAGGGCCTGGCCGCGGATCACGCCGTCTTTCTTGGCGCCCAGGCGTTCGATGGCCTGCTGCGAGCGCAGGTTGAGGATGTCGGTGCGCCAGCCCACCATCAGGCAGCCCAGGGTCTCGAAAGCGTGGCGCAGCAGCAGGAGCTTGGCCGTGGTGTTGACGTGCGTGCGTTGGAAGGACTGTGCGTACCAGGTGTGGCCGATCTCAAGGCGGCGCACGGCCGGCAGGAGGTCGTGGTAGCTGGTGCTGCCGATCACGCGGCCGCTGGCCTCTTCCACCACGGCAAAAGGCAAGCGTGTGCCGGCGGCCTGCATCTCCAGCGCCGTGCGGATGTAGTCGCCGGTGTCTTGCGGGGCGGGCACGAAAGTCACGCGCAGCTTCCAGAGCTCGCCATCGGCGGCAGCCGCCGCCAGGGCCGCTTCATCGGCCCGGCTCAGGGGGCGCAGCAGCACCCCACGCTCGGCCAGGCTCACGGGGGTGCTGAAGTCCATGGCGCGTCAGGGGCGGTCGGCGTCGTCCTGGCGGGCCAGCCAGCCGCGCATCAGGCGCCGGCCGAGGCCGGCACCCAGGCCCACGAGCAGGATGCCGCCCATGGCGTCCATGCCATAGCCCGGGGCGAAGATGTCCAGGCCCAGCAGCCGGCCCACGCCAAAGCCCGCCATGCCGCCGACCACGAAGGCCACGGCGTCGGTGAGGCCTTCTTTCCACAGAGATGCCGTGTTGCGCATGGCGGGTCCTTCAGCGGTTGTGGCGCTGCATGAAGACAAGCTTCTCGAACAGGGTCACGTCCTGCTCGTTCTTGAGCAGCGCACCCACCAGGGGCGGCACCGCGACTTTCTCATCCTTGCTTTGCAGCGCTTCGGCGGAGATGTCCTCGGCCACCAGCAGCTTGAGCCAGTCCAGCAGCTCCGAGGTGGAGGGTTTTTTCTTCAGGCCCGGCAGGTTGCGCACGTCGTAGAAGGTTTTCATGGCGGCGCTCAGAAGTTCTTGCTTGAGGCCGGGGAAGTGCACGCTCACGATTTTCTTCATCGTGTCTGCGTCGGGGAATTTGATGTAGTGAAAGAAGCAGCGCCGCAGAAAGGCGTCGGGCAGCTCCTTTTCGTTGTTCGAGGTGATCACCACCAGCGGCCGGTGCTTGGCGCGGATCAGCTCTCGGGTCTCGTACACGTAGAACTCCATGCGGTCGATCTCGCGCAGCAGGTCGTTCGGGAACTCGATGTCGGCCTTGTCGATCTCGTCGATCAGCAGCGCCACCGGCTGTTCGGCCGTGAAGGCTTGCCAGAGCACGCCCTTGACGATGTAGTTGTGGATGTCCCGCACCTTTTCATCGCCCAGCTGGGAGTCGCGCAGGCGCGAGACGGCATCGTATTCATACAGGCCCTGCTGGGCCTTGGTGGTGGACTTGATGTGCCACTGCAGCAGGGGCATGTCCAGGGCCTGCGCTACTTCCTCGGCCAGCATGGTCTTGCCGGTGCCGGGTTCGCCCTTGACCAACAAGGGTTTCTTCAGCGTTGCGGCCGCGTTCACGGCCAGCATCAGGTCGTCGGTGGCGACGTAGTTCTGGGAGCCTTGGAATTTCATGGTGTCCTGAGCGTGAAAAAGCGTGTCAGGATTATGAGGGGAAGGTCCCTATAATGTCGGGTTGATTTTTGTCAATGATTCCGGACCTCAGTCGCCCCACATGATGAACAAGCTGCTCAATTCCCTCTTTGTCCTGGCTGTCTCCTCGTTGACGGCTCTTTCGGTTCAAGCCCAGGAAGTCAAGGGCGACGCCAAGGCCGGTGAAGGCATCAACGCCATGTGCATCGGCTGCCACGGCATCAAGGGTTACCAGGCGAGCTTCCCTGAGGTCTACCGCGTACCCATGATCTCGGGCCAGAGCGCCAAGTACATTGCTGCCGCGCTCAACGCCTACAAAAAGGGCGAGCGCAAGCACCCTTCGATGCGCGCGATCTCCGAGACCCTGACCGATCAAAACATCGCCGACCTGTCTGCCTTCTACAGCCAGCACGGACTGCTCGATGGCCAGAGCAGCGCGCCCAAGGAAGTCAAGGCCCCCAGCGCCCAGGTCGCTGCCTTGCTGACCAAGGCCAATTGCGCCTCTTGCCACGGTGCCAACTACAGCACCCCCATTGATCCGTCCTACCCCAAGCTCGCCGGCCAGCATGCCGACTACCTGTACGTGGCGCTCAAGGCCTATAAGAACGACGCCAACCAAGTGGTGGGCCGCAACAACGCCATCATGGCCGGCATGGCCAAGCAGTACACCAATGCGGAGCTCAAGCTGATGGCCAATTACCTGGCTTCGCTTCAGGGTGATATGAAAGTGGTGCCACAAAGCCGCTTCCGCTGAAGCGCTTGAGTCTCTGATGAAAAAACCGCCCTTGAGGCGGTTTTTTCATGTCCTGCCGCTGCCGGCTCTTTCAGTCTCGGGTGGCGCGCTGCTGCACGCAGTCGATGTAGGCCGCGCCATCGGGCGGGCGGCCCGAGCGCTGGCTTTCCCAGATCATGCGGCCCAGGCATTCCATGGCCTCGTGGTGCGCATCGTGCAGTGACTGGCGCCGGGCCGTCAGCAACTCCACGGCCTGGCGGATACCCCGGGGCTGGTCGATGGAGCACTGCTCGCTGATGGACAGGTGCATGGACAGGTGCAGAAAGGGGTTGGTGCGGCCTTCTACAGCATCCTTCATGGCGGCCAGGGCAGCGGCCTCGTCGGCGAAGTCGCCGTGGTATTCAGGGTGCTCCGCGATCCACTGGCTGGCCAAGGTTTCCAGCGCATCCAGGGGCTGGCTGGCCCGGCTTTTGGCATACACCGCGCAGAAGAACTTGCGCACGTCGGCTTGGGAGGGCGTGAACATGGCTGCAGTGTCGCACGCACCTGAACAACAGGCCCTAGGCCTGCTTGGCCGCCAGCATCCGTGAAATGGCGGCCGCTGCCTCCAGCAGCGATGGCAGCATGGTCTCTTGCATCAGCTTGGCGGGCGTGCGGTTGGCCTGGCCGCTGATGTTGAGCGCCGCCACCGTGCGGCCCGTGCGGTCGGTCAGGGGCGCGGCCAGCGAAATGAGGCCTTCCTCCAGCTCCTGGTTGACCAGGCACCAGCCCTGCTTGCGGGCCAGTTGCACGCGGGCCATCAGCTCGTCCACCTCGGTGAGGGTGTGGCGCGTGAGCGGCTGGCGCTCACTGGCCCTGAGCAGCCGACGCGCTTCGTCGTCGCTCAGCCCGGCCAGTAGCATGCGCCCCATGGAGGTGCAGTAGGTGGGCAGGCGCGAGCCCACGCCCAGGCTGATGCTCATGATCTTGTGCGTGGGCACGCGCAGCACATAAACAATGTCCGCCCCCTCCAGCACCGCCACCGAGCAGGACTCGCCCACGTGGGTGGTCAGCGCCTGCATGGAGGGCTCGGCCAGGTTCCACATGGGCATGGACGAGAGATAGGCAAAGCCCAGGTCCAGGATGCGCGGCGTGAGCCTGAACAGCCGCCCGTCGCTGACCACATAGCCCAGGGTTTGCAGCGTCAGCAGGATGCGCCGGGCGCCCGCGCGCGTGAGACCGCTGCGCGAGGCCACCTCGGTGAGCGTCTGCTCGGGTGCTTGGGCGCTGAAACTGCGGATCACCTGCAGGCCGCGTGCGAAGGACTGCACGTAGCTGTCGCCCGGCGCGGGCGGGGCGGGGGCGGCAGGGCGCACGGTCGGGTGGTTTGCCATGGCGGGGGAGAATCTCCTAAAATTCATTCTACGAACATTTGTTCGCAATAAGAACATTTTCGGAGATTTCAGCCCATGATCAACAAGATCGCACCCTCCGTGGAGGCAGCGCTGGCGGGCCTCAAGGACGGCTCCACCGTGCTCATTGGCGGCTTCGGCACCGCCGGCATTCCCAACGAACTCATCGATGGCCTGATCGCCCAAGGCGCGAAGGACCTGACCGTGGTCAACAACAACGCCGGCAACGGCGACATGGGCCTGGCCGCCCTGCTCAAGGCCGGCCGGGTGCGCAAGATCATCTGCAGCTTTCCGCGCCAGGTGGACAGCCATGTGTTCGATGCGCTCTACCGCTCGGGCAAGCTCGAGCTCGAGCTCGTGCCGCAGGGGAACCTCGCCGAGCGCATTCGCGCCGCTGGTGCGGGTATCGGTGCCTTCTTCTCGCCTACGGGCTACGGCACCGAGCTGGCCCAGGGCAAAGAGGTGCGGGTGATTAACGGCAAGCCCTACGTGCTGGAGATGCCGATTCACGGCGACCTGGCTCTCATCAAGGCCGAGGCGGGTGACCGCTGGGGCAACCTCGTTTACCGCAAGGCGGCGCGCAACTTCGGCCCGGTCATGGCCACGGCGGCCCGTAAAACAGTGGCCACGGTGCATGAGATCGTTGAACTCGGCGCCCTCAACCCCGAGCACATCGTCACCCCCGGCATCTACGTCAGCCAGGTCGTGCGCATCGAGCGCCAGGCAACGCAGGCCGGCGGCTTCAAGAAGGCGGCATGAACATGAGCTACACCAAACGCAGCAAAGACGAACTGGCCCGCCGCGTGGCGCGCGACATTCATGACGGTGCCTACGTGAACCTGGGCATCGGCCAGCCCACGCTGGTGGCCAACCACCTGCCCGAAGGCATTGAGGTGATCCTGCACAGCGAAAACGGCATCCTGGGCATGGGCCCGGCCCCTGCCGCTGGCGAGGAAGACTACGACCTCATCAACGCCGGCAAGCAGCCGGTCACGCTGCTGCCCGGCGGCGCGTTTTTCCACCATGCCGACAGCTTCGGCATGATGCGCGGCGGCCACCTTGATATTTGCGTGCTTGGTGCTTTTCAGGTCAGCGCCACGGGCGATCTGGCCAACTGGAGCACCGGCGAGCCCGGCGCCATACAAGCCGTGGGCGGCGCCATGGACTTGGCTATCGGTGCCAAGCAGACCTGGGTCATGATGGACCTGCTCACCAAAAAAGGCGAGTCCAAGGTGGTCAAGAGCTGCAGCTACCCCTTGACTGGCATCGGCTGCGTCAAGCGCATTTATTCGGACCTCGCCACCCTGGCCTGCACGCCCGAAGGCCTGCGCCTGATCGATGCGGTCGACGGCTTGTCACACGCCGAGCTGGAAAAGCTGGTCGGCCTGCCTATCCACGTCTGATATTGCCGCCTGAGCCCGTAACCTCAGTTCCCCTTCTGAATTTGCTGTCCGACGTTTTCTTGAGACCGCCATCTGAGCCTGCCGCCCAAGCCCGTGCGGCATCAATTCTTTCCTTCCTGTGAGACTTCCATGACCCAAGCTTTTATCTGTGACGCTATCCGCACCCCCTTCGGCCGCTACGGTGGCGCCTTGTCTTCGGTGCGCACCGACGACCTCGGCGCGCTGCCGCTCAAAGCGTTGATGGCGCGCAACCCAAATGTCGCTTGGGCCGCGGTGGCCGACGTGATTTACGGCTGTGCCAACCAGGGCGGCGAAGACAACCGCAACGTGGCCCACATGGCCAGCTTGCTTGCCGGTCTGCCCATCGATGTGCCCGGCGCCACCATC
>CANGYC010000151.1 GCA_947457975.1 Comamonadaceae bacterium
GGTCCGGGTCGTTGCCATAGAGCGTGACCGAGTCGAAGGCGGTCGACAGGCGCTTGGCCGGCATGCCTTCGGAGAGCAGCTTGAAGCGGCGGTTGGTGCGGAAGGGGTCGCCCTCGCCTGCGAACATGCGGGTGGGATCCTCGTTCTCACGCTTAAAAGCAAAGGTGCCGGCCGTGTAGGGGTAGCTGCCGGGCACGTTGTCGAGCATCAGCCATTTGAGGATCTCGCCGTGGTCTTCGTACTGCGGCAGGGACACCTTGCGGATCACGGTGCCTGAGAGGCTGCGGGTGGTGAGCGCGGTGCGGATTTCCTTGTCGCGGATCTTCACCACGTACTCGTCGCCGGCGTAGGCCTGCTGCATGTCGGGCCACTGCGCCAGCAGCTTGCGTGCGCCGGATTCGAGCGTCTGCTCGCGGGTGCTGGCCAGGTCCAGGGCAGCCTCGGAGGCTTTGGCCTTGCCCGGCTTGCCCTCGGCCAGCATGCGTGCGGCTTCGCGCAGCTGCTGGATCTCGCGGGCCAGGCGTGCCTGTGCACGGGCGCGCTTCTTGTAGCCGCGCACGGTGTCGGAAATTTCGGCCAGGTAGCGGGTGCGTGCGGCCGGCACGATGGGCGTCTGGTTGGTGCTGTAGCGCACGGTCACCACGGGCAGGCGGGCGGGCTGGAGCTTCATACCCAGTGCCTCAAGCCGGCTCTTGAGCGCCTGGTAGAGCGCGGTGACACCGTCGTCATTGAAGCGCGCGGCCATGGTGCCGAAAACCGGCATCTGCTCCGTGGGCGTGTTCCAAGCTTCCTTGTTGCGCTGCACCTGCTTGGCTACATCGCGCAGCGCATCATGCGCGCCTTTGCGGTCGAACTTGTTGATAGCGATGAACTCGGCGAAGTCCAGCATGTCAATCTTCTCGAGCTGGCTGGCAGCGCCGAACTCGGGCGTCATCACGTACAGCGGCACGTCCACGTGCGGCACGATGGCCGCATCGCCTTGGCCGATGCCCGAGGTCTCCACCACCACGAGGTCAAAGCCGGCCACCTTACAGGCAGCCACGACGTCGGGCAGGGCCTGGCTGATTTCGGAGCCAAAGTCGCGGGTGGCGAGAGACCGCATGAACACGCGCGGTCCCTGCTGCCATGGACCAATGGCATTCATGCGGATGCGGTCACCTAGGAGGGCGCCGCCGCTCTTGCGGCGCGAAGGGTCGATGGAGATCACGGCCACGCGCAGGGCATCGCCCTGGTCCAGGCGCAGGCGGCGGATGAGCTCGTCGGTGAGCGAGGACTTGCCGGCACCACCCGTGCCGGTGATGCCCAGCACCGGCACCTTCACGCCTTGCGCCGCCTGGCGCAGAGCCTGCAGCATGGCGCCGGCCACCTTGCCGTTTTCCAGTGCAGTGATGAGTTGGGCCAGGGCGCGCCAGTTCATTTCGTCATGGCCCTGGATGGCTTGCACGCCGGTGGGGGCGAGGTGGCTGAGGTCCTGGTCGCAGCGCATCAGCATCTCACCGATCATGCCGGCCAGGCCCATGCGCTGGCCGTCTTCGGGGCTGTAGATGCGGGTGACACCGTAGTCCTGCAGTTCGCGGATTTCAGGGGGAACGATCACGCCGCCCCCGCCGCCAAACACCTGGATATGTTCGCCGCCCCGGGCCTTGAGCAGGTCCACCATGTACTTGAAGTACTCCACATGCCCGCCCTGGTAGGAGCTGATGGCGATGCCTTGCGCGTCCTCCTGCAGGGCCGCCGTCACGACTTCGTCGACGCTGCGGTTGTGGCCCAGGTGAATCACCTCGGCGCCCATGCCCTGCAGGATGCGCCGCATGATGTTGATGGCCGCGTCATGCCCGTCAAACAGGCTGGCGGCCGTGACAAAGCGGACCTTGTGCGTGGGGCGGTAGTTCGCCAGGGCTTGGAATTCAGCGGACAGGTCGGTCATGGGCGAAGCATCTCCGGGCAATGCGGGGGCAGTCTGTGAAGGTGTGGGGCCTGCACGCGAACGCGGCGGCCCTCGCCCCTCTAGAAGGGAACAAGGGGAACGATAAGTGACGTTTACGTCAACGTCAACCTCTACGCCAATATAACCGACCTGATCGGTGCTCGATCGGGCCGGTCCGGCCCATGCGGCCGATACGAACCCTCAAAAAAAACAGGCGCCCCGAAGGGCGCCTGCAGTGCTTGGCAGGGCCAGGAGGATCAGCGTCCGTAAAGGACCTGCGGCAGCCACATCCCGATTGCAGGGAAGTTGTAGAGCAGGACGATGGCGAACACCTGGATGCCCATGAAAGGCAACATGCCGGCGAAGATCTGATTGAGCGTGACATGTGGCGGGCTCACGCCCTTGAGGTAGAAGGCCGCCATGGCCACCGGCGGGCTCAGGAACGCGGTTTGCAGGTTCAGCGCCACCAGCAGGCCGAAGAACAGCGGATCCACACCGAAGTTATCCAGCAGGGGGATGAAGATGGGCATGAAGATCACGATGATCTCGGTCCATTCCAAAGGCCAGCCGAGCACGAAGATGATGACCTGAGACAGGATCAGGAATTCGGTCTTGCTCAGGTTCATGGACATGACCCAGCGCTCCACCAGCTCCTGGCCGCCCAGCAGCGCAAAGGCGGCCGAGAAGATGGCGCTGCCCACGAAGAGCCAGCACACCATGGCGCTGGTCTTGGCCGTGAGCAGGACTGACTCTTTGACCTCGGTTTGCAGGCGCGACTGCCGGTAGGCCATGAGGGCCCAGATGGCCACGCCCACGGCACCGATGGCGCCCAGAACGGGCGGCACCTCGGCGGCCAACATGCCTTCGTCGTGCAGGATGAACCAGCCGATGGAGGCCAGGGCAGGCGCCCAGAGCAGCAACCACATGCCGAATATGCGGCCGCGCTCGCTCGAGCGCTTGCCGATCACGCCATAGATGGCAGCCAGCAAGTAGCCACCAAACGCACCCACGGCTGCCGCCTCGGTAGGAGTGGCCAAGCCCATGACGATGGAGCCCAGGACCCCCAGGATCAGCACCAGCAGGGGGAAGAAGCTCGACAGCAGCATCTTGAAGATTTCAAGACGCTGGAAGGTCAGCAGCGCATAGAAACCGGCCAAGGCCAGCACACCCACGCCCAAACCAATCCAGTAACCCATGGTGGCGGGGGTTCGCTCCAGCTTGGCAGGCGCCTGGGCCGCTGCTGCAGCGGGCGGTTCCTGCACACCGGCTGACGGCGGTTCACGCACGCCATCGGAGGAGCCTGGAGGCGCCTGGAGGTCAGAGCTGGCCGCAGCAGCAGGCTCTTTGAGGGCACCCGGTGGCTCGGCCAGACCGCCCGAAGCCGCACCAGGGGGCTCGGCCAGGCCGCCTGCGGCCGGAGGTTCCTGGAGGCCACCTGCGGTCGGAGGTTCCTGCAGGCCACCGGCACCGGCCGGCTCCTGCACACCGGCAGAACCTGCGGGCTCTGCCAGGCCATCGGCCTGGCCTTCCGCCACGGCCACCGGCTGGTTCTCCGATGGGCGCGTGTTCAAGTGCCACGACAAAGCGGCCACCAGCACCACAAACAGCGTGGGCAGCAAGGCAACGAGCAGTTGCTTGCGCAGGTAGCCGCCTTCGGCGGGTGCTGCAGCGCCACCGCGCAGCAGACCCGGCAGGGCCAGGCTGGAGACGCCTTGGGACAAGCGATCGAGCACCGGCGGCAGCGGCACGAAACGCTGTTCAACAGACAGCGGCGGCATGAGGCCCGGCTTGATCTTGGCCAGAATGATGATGTAGATGATGTACAGGCCCGCGAGCATGATGCCGGGGAAGAAGGCACCGGCATACAACTGCACCACCGAGACGCCCGCCGTAGCACCGTAGACGATCAGCATGACCGAGGGTGGAATCAGGATGCCCAGACAGCCACCGGCCGTGATGGCGCCGGCCGAGACGCGAACGTCATAACCGCCCTTGAGCATCTGAGGCAGCGCCAGCAATCCCATGAGCGTGACCACCGCACCCACGATGCCCGTGGCCGTGGCGAACACCGCGCAAGTAAAGAGCGTGGCCACCGCCAGCGAGCCAGGCACGCGGGCCAGGGCCAGATGAAGACTCTTGAACAGCTTGTCGATCAGGTTGGCCCGCTCGACCAGGTAACCCATGAACACGAAGAGCGGGATCGAGATGAGCACATCATTGCCCATCACCTTGAAGGCTGACTGCACCATCAGGGTGAGCGTCTTGCTCGTGTCCCGCTCGTAAGCGATCCAGGTGAAGATCATGCCCATGCCCATGAGGGTGAAGGCTGTGGGGAAACCAAGCATGATGGCCACCACCACCAGGGCCAGCATCATCAGGCCGAGGTGGCCCGTAGAGACGGTTTCGGCGGAAATCAACATCACCGCCGTACCGGCGATGATGAGGGCCATCAGCGAAAAACCGAACCAGAGTTCTTTTCGAATTTTGAAATTCATCGTGCAGCTCCCTGGGCAGCTGCCACGTTGACGTCTTCAGCCTTGACCATCTGCTTGAGTTTTTCGACATCGACTTCTTCGACGTCCTCCTCGCGCGAGGGCCATTGACCGTCACGGATGCACTGAATGCAGCGCACGATCTCCACAATTCCCTGCAGCAGCAGCATCAGGCCCGCCACGGGAATCATGAACTTGAAGGGATACAGCGGCAGCGGCGTGGCCGAGAAAGTGCTTTCGCGGATGGCCAGCGAATCGTGCGCGAAGGCCCAACCAGCCCAGGTGAGGGCCACGATGCCAGGCAGGAAAAACAGGAAATAGAGCACCAGATCAATCCAGGCCTGGGTACGCGGCTCGAAAAAGCCATACAGCACGTCACCACGCACATGTCCATTTTTAGCCAGGGTGTAGGCACCGGCCAGCATGAACAAGGTTCCGTACATCATGATCTGCGCATCAAGCGTCCAGTCATGAGGATTGTTCAGCACATAGCGTGAGAACACTTCCCAGGCAATCAGACCCGTGAGCAGCACGATGAGCCACGCGAAAGTCTGTCCCAGCCAGGTGGACGCACGGTCCACCGCCATCAACAAGTTCTTCATTCTTATAACCCTGGGGGGCTCAAGCCCCTCTATATGAAAAAAAGGCCGCCGGTCCAAGACCAGCGGCCCTTGTCACTGTCCGATCGTGCTTAGGCTTTTTTCTTGGCCGGCTGACGGAAGTAACGGTTCCAGGCCATCTTAAAGTCGACCATGTAATCATTTTGCCATGAGCCGGCGCGCTGGGCGAACACACGCTGGGAGTCCATGACTTTCTTGAACAGAGGATTCTCGGCCGACTTCTGAGTCGTGACCTTGTCCCAGGCATCGAGCTGGGCACGCAGGATGGAGTCAGGGGTCTTGTAGAAGTTGACCTTGTCCTTGGTCTTGAGCTCGATGTAGTCCTGGGAATTGCGGTGGATGGCCTTCCAGCTCATGTCGGAGCTGGCCGCCTGCACGGAATAGTCGATGATGGACTTGAGTTCGGCAGGCAGGGCGTCGTACTTGGACTTGTTGAACAGAATCTCGAACTGCTCGCCGCTCTGGTGGAAGCTCTGCAACATGCAGTTCTTGACCACGTCGGGGAAGCCCAAGATGCGGTCGGAAGATGCATTGTTGAATTCAGCGGCATCCAGCAGACCGCGGTCCAGGGCGGGAACGATCTCGCCACCGGGCAGGGGGTTCACGGCCGTGCCCAGTTCCTTGAACACGTCCACCGCCAGGCCGACGGTGCGGTACTTCAGGCCCTTGAGGTCTTCAACCTTGGAGATGGGCTTCTTGAACCAGCCCAGGGGCTGCGTGGGCATGGGGCCGTAGAGGAAGGAAACCACGTCGATGTTGGTGGCCTTGTAGATCTCCTCCAGCAGGGCCTTGCCGCCACCGTAGTAGTGCCATGCGAGAACCATGTTGGGGTCCATGCCGAAAGCCGGGCCGGAGCCCCACAGGGCCAGGGCATTGTTCTTGCCGTAGTGGTAGGCCACCACGCCGTGGCCGCCATCCAGGGTGCCCTTGTTCACGGCATCCAGCAGCTGGAAGGCGGGCACCACGGAGCCGCTGGGCAGCACCTCGATCCTCAGCCGGCCGCCGGCCATGTCATTGACCTTCTTGGCGA
>CANGYC010000152.1 GCA_947457975.1 Comamonadaceae bacterium
GCCGCCCCGGTGGAAGGCGGCGTGGACCCGTGCGAAGTGAGCTTGACGCACCACATGGCGGTGCAGCGCATTCACGAATCACCGCGCGTGACCCAGCCCTACACCGAAGACCAGTGGCAGCAGGTCCTGGCACTGGGCGAGCAGGTGGACCGCGATCTGGACACGCACGATGTGCGCCTGACCATGGGCGGAGAGCCCACCTTCGTGGCCACTGAGAACCGGGATGCGCCGGAGTGGAACATCGACGCCTTGGGCCCGGCCAAGCGCCGCTATGCCACCGAGCTGGTGCACAAACTGCGACAACGCTACGGCCAGGGGGGCTTTCTGCATTTTGGCCAGGGCAAGTGGTACCCGGGCGAACAACTGCCGCGCTGGGCCTTGTCGATCTTCTGGCGCACCGACGGCCAGCCCACGTGGGAAGACACCCGCTTGTTTGCCGACGAAAGCCAGGCCGGCGACTGCCGTTACACGGCCCAGGATGCGCAGGCCTTCACCCATGAGCTGGCACGCCAGCTGGGCCTGGTGAGCGACTGGATCACCCCCGGCTACGAGGACACCTGGTACTACCTGTGGCGCGAGCGCCGCCTGCCGGTGAACGTGGACCCCTTCGATGCCCGGCTGGACGACGCCATGGAGCGCGAACGCCTTCGCCGGGTGTTCTCGCAAGGGCTCGAGGCCGTGATCGGCTACGTGCTGCCCCTGCAAGCCACCGACCCTGAGCAGCTCAGCGGCCCCCGCTGGCGCACCGGCCCCTGGTTCTTCCGCGACGAGCGCATGTACCTGCTGCCCGGCGACTCGCCCATGGGCTTTCGGCTGCCACTCGATTCGCTGCCCTGGGCCAGCCGCACTGAACGCCCCCAGCTCATCGACATCGACCCCTTCTCACCACGTGATGCCTTGCCGGCCGCAGCTCAGATCCGGGCCCAGCACAGCCCGGGCGGCGACACTCCGGCCACGCAGAAGCCCGGACTGCACCAATCGGCGGGCGGACTCACGCGCACGGCCCTGTGCGTGGAGGTGCGCGATCCGCAGCGCGCACACGGCCCCACCAGCAAGACCCAGACCGAGGCACGGCAACAAAAGAGCGAGGTGGGCGCGCTGTATGTGTTCATGCCACCCATGGCCCGTCTGGAAGACTACCTCGCCCTGTTGAGCGCCGTCGAGGCCAGTGCGCGCACCCTGGGCATGAAGCTGGTACTCGAAGGCTACCCGCCACCACGCGATCCGCGCCTGAAGATGCTGCAGGTCACGCCCGACCCCGGCGTGATCGAGGTCAACATCCACCCGGCCCACACCTGGCACGAGCTGGTGGAGCACACCGAGTTCCTCTACCAGGCGGCGCATGAGACACGGCTGAGCGCCGAGAAATTCATGACCGACGGCCGCCACACCGGCACCGGCGGCGGCAACCATTTCGTGCTGGGCGGCGCCACGCCGGCCGACAGCCCCTTCCTGCGCAAGCCAGAACTGCTGGCCAGCCTCATTGCCTACTGGCACAACCACCCCAGCCTGAGTTATTTGTTCTCGGGTCTGTTCATCGGGCCGACCAGCCAGGCGCCACGCATCGACGAGGCCCGCAACGACCAGCTTTATGAACTGGAGATTGCGCTGCGCGAGATCGAGCGCAACCGCGCCACGCACGGGCAGGACATGCCGCCCTGGCTGGTGGACCGCAGCTTGAGGAACATCCTGGTGGACGTGACCGGCAACACGCACCGCAGCGAGTTCTGCATCGACAAGCTCTACTCCCCCGACTCGTCCACCGGCCGCCTGGGCCTGCTGGAATTGCGGGCCTTCGAGATGCCGCCGCATGCCCGCATGAGCATCGCGCAGCAGCTTCTGCTGCGCGCCCTGGTCTCGCGCTTCTGGCAGGAGCCAGGCCATCCGCGCCTGACCCGCTGGGGCACGGCGCTGCACGACCGCTTCCTGCTGCCCACCTTTGTGCGCATGGACTTTGAGGACGTGCTCCGCGACCTGCGCGAGTTTGGCTACGCCTTCGAGATGGCCTGGTTCGAGCCGCACTTTGAATTCCGCTTCCCGCTCATCGGCCAGCTGCACCAGCGCGGCATGACTCTGAGCCTGCGCACTGCGCTCGAGCCCTGGCATGTGATGGGCGAAGAAGGCTCGTCCGGCGGCACCGTGCGCTACGTGGACTCCTCGCTCGAGCGCATCGAGCTGCGAATCACCGGCCTCAACCGGGAGCGCTATGCCCTCACCGTGAACGGCCAGGTGCTGCCCCTGCAGAACACCGGCACCGTGGGCGACTACGTGGCCGGCGTGCGCTACAAGGCCTGGAACCCGCCCTCGGCCCTGCATCCCTCCATTGGCGTGCATGCCCCGCTGACCTTTGACCTCGTGGACCGCTGGGCCGAGCGCTCCCTGGGAGGCTGCCAGTACCACGTGGCCCACCCGGGCGGGCGCAACTACGAGACCTTGCCGGTCAACAGCTACGAGGCCGAAAGCCGGCGGCTGATGCGTTTCATGGCCCTGGGCCACACCCCCGGACGCCTACAGCTGCCCGCTGAGCAGCCGAGCCAGGAATTCCCCTGCACACTGGACCTGCGCTGAGCAAACGCACAGGCATACTTGTCCCGTGGACCCGACCAAGCCCTCACTGTTCGACACTGCGGCTCCGGCCTCGCCGAGCGATCTGGCCCTCTCGCTGGCACCGGCAGCGGCGGCAGGGCATTTCGATGAGCTGCGGGGCGCGAGCCGCACTGAGCAGACGCCCGCGAACCCTCAGCTCGGGTCAGCGCGGCCATTGAGCGAGCAACAACCTGGCCTGGCACCGCACTGGCAGGCGTTCTTCGCGGAGCTGGGCCCGCAGGGCTTCGGTGAGTTGAACCACCGCTTTGCCAACCTGCAGCGCCAGATCCGGAACAACGGCGTGAGCTACAACGTCTACGCCGACGACGATGGCCCCCAGCGCCCCTGGGCCCTGGACCTCTTTCCCATGGTGCTCAGCCCCGGCGACTGGGCGGAGATTGAGTCGGGCGTGCGCCAGCGCGCGCAACTGCTTGAAGCCATCATGGCCGATGTCTACGGTCCGCAGCAGCTGACCCGCCAGGCCCTGCTGCCCGAAGCCCTGGTGCGCGGCCACCCCGGCTACCTGCGGCCCATGCACGGCATCACACCCGCCGGGGGCACGCACCTGCACATCGCGGCCTTCGATCTCGCCCGCGGCCCCGACGGCCGCTGGTGGGTGGTGTCACAACGCACCCAGGCGCCCTCGGGCCTGGGCTACCTGCTGGAGAACCGCTTCAGCATTTCTCAGCAGTTCCCCGAGGCCTTCCGGGCCATGAAGGTGCGTCGCCTGGCGGCCTCTTACAAGGCCCTGGTGGACGCCATGAAGTCGGCCTGCCCCAAGCTGGACGGCGACCATGCAGGCAGTGAAAAGCGCATCGTGCTGCTCACCCCGGGGCCCTACAACGAAACCTACTTCGAGCATGCCTACCTGGCGCGCTACCTGGGGCTGACCCTGGTGGAGGGCAGCGACCTGCTGGTGCGCGACGAGCGTCTGTTCCTGCGCACCATCAAGGGCCTGGAGCCGGTGCATGGCGTGCTCAAGCGCCTGGACGACGAATACCTGGACCCGCTGGAACTGCGCGCCGACTCCACGCTGGGTGTGGCCGGGCTGCTGCAGGCGGTGCGCTCCGGGCAGGTGCTCATGGCCAATGCCCCAGGCTCGGCCTTTCTTGAATCACCCGCCTTGCTGGGCTTTCTGCCAGCCCTGAGCGAACACCTGCTGGGCCAGACACTGTCACTGCCTTCTCTGGCCACCTGGTGGTGCGGCGAGCAGGCCGCCCTGCCCTCGGTGCTGGCGCAGCTGCAGGCCAGCGTGATCAAGCCGACCTACCCCAGCACGCATGGCGAATCGGCGATCGGCCGCAGCATGAGCCGCCAGCGCCTGGACGAATGGACGGGCCGCATCCTGCGCCGTGGCGAAGACCACACCGTGCAGGCCTACATGCCCCTGTCGCAAACACCCACCTGGCAAGACAACCGGATTGCAGCGCGCTCGGCCTTGCTGAGGGTGTTTGCCCTGGCCGACGGCCATGGCGGCTGGCAGGTGCTGCCCGGGGGCCTGGCCCGGCTGGCCGGGCGCAACGAGAACATCGCCTCCATGCAGCAAGGCGGCAGCAGCGCAGACGTTTGGGTACTCGGGCAGTCGCTCAAGGACGTGCGGGCCGACACCGTGGCACGGCCGGCCCAGCCACCCGTGGGCCTCAAGCCCGCCGTGAGCAGCCGATCGGCCGAGAACCTGTTCTGGCTGGGCCGCTACACCGAACGCGCCGACAACACCATACGCCTGGCCCAGATCACCCTGCAGGCCCTCACGGGTGAGGACCAGGCCTCGCAGCCACTGCTGGCCTGGGTCAGCCGCCTGGCCGTGGACAACGCCCTGGTGCTGCCCGACGTGCCGCCAGCCACCCAAGCGCGCCGCGTGTTCGAGCGCGCCCTGATCGCCAACCTGGGCGACACCGCACAGGCACCCAGCGTGGGTTTCAACCTGCGGGCCCTCAAAAACGCTGCCTCGGCCGTGCGCGAGCGCCTGTCGCAGGCCCAGTGGCACACAGTGGTGGCGGCCGAGGCCGACTTCTTTGCGCGCTGCGCCCAGTTCAGCGGCCCGCCCCAGGCCGGGTACACGGGTTGGGAGTACTCGGCCAGCGAAGCGCTGCGCACCCTGGACTCGGCCAGCCAGTTCCTGGCCGCCCTCACGGGCGCGCAGACTGACCGCATGGTGCGCGACGACGGCTGGCGCCTGCTGAGCATCGGCCGCCACATTGAGCGCCTGAGCATGCTGGCCTCGGCCCTGGCGGCCAGCCTGTCCACCGGAGCGCTGCGCGAAGATGCCGGCTTTCGGGCGCTGCTGGCGCTGTTCGACAGCACCATCACCTTCCAGGCCCAATACCAGCAGCGTCGGGACCTGGCGGCGCTGCTGGACCTCCTGGTCATGGACCCGGATAACCCGCGTTCACTGGCCTGGGTGGTGCAGACTCTGCGTTCGCGCCTGGCCCGCCTGGCCGGCACGGTGACCCCTCAAGACAGCGAACTGGCCCAGGCTCTGCCCGATCCCCGCACCTGGCGGCTCGGTGCGCTGTGCCGTGCCGCAGCGGCAGGACCGGCAGACGAAGCCGCGCTGGAGAGCGAACTCGTGCAGGCCCGCGATGCCGGCCTGGCCTTGTCCGATCTCATTGGCCGGCGGCTGTTCAGCCACGCAGCGGCCGACAGCATCAGTCTGGGGGCCTGATCGGCATGCGGCTGCAGGTGCTTCACGAAACCCGCTACGACTACAGCCCCGCGGTCGAGAACGCGCAGCACGTGGCCTACCTCAAACCCCTGGATCTGCCGCAGCAGCGCCTGCTCCGGCACACCCTGCGCATCAGCCCCACGCCAGCCCGTGTGCATGCCTCGAGCGACGTCTACAGCAACACACGCCAGCACTTTTCTTTCCAGGCGCCGCATGCGCAGCTGGTGGTTGAGGCCGATAGCCTGGTTCAGACCTCGCCACCGCCCGATCTGCGTGCCCTGGCCACGCCGGCCTGGGAAAAGGTGCGCGAGCAGTTCCGCTACAAGGCGGCGGCGCGCTGGGAGCCCGCCCTTGAATTCGTCTTCGCCTCGCCCTGCATTCCGCGCGAGGAGGTGTTCGCCGATTTCGCCCGGCCCAGCTTCGCGCCTGGCCGCCCAGTGGCGCAAGCGGCCTGGGATCTGATGCAACGCATCCACCGACACATGCGCTACGAAAGCCTGAGCACCCAGGTGAACACACCCGCGCTGGAGGCGCTGGCGCAGGGCAAGGGGGTGTGCCAGGACTTCGCCCACATCCTGGTGGCCTGCTGCCGGGCCATGGGCCTGCCGGCGCGCTACGTCAGCGGCTATTTGCTCACCCAGCCGGCGCCCGGTGTTGCCCGATTACGCGGCAGCGATGCGTCGCACGCCTGGGCCGCCATCTATGTGCCAGACCTGCC
>CANGYC010000153.1 GCA_947457975.1 Comamonadaceae bacterium
AAGCACCATGCGTCACGGACACGGACTCCGCAAACTCAACCGCACCACCAGCCACCGGCTGGCTATGCTGCGCAACATGATGAACTCGCTGATCCAGCATGAGGCCATCAAGACCACGGTCCCCAAGGCCAAGGAACTGCGCCGCGTGATCGAGCCCATGATCACGCTGGCCAAAGAGCCGACGCTGGCCAACAAGCGCCTGGCTTTCGACCGCCTGCGCGACCGCGACATGGTGGTCAAGCTCTTCGCCGAACTCGGCCCGCGCTACAAGGCTCGTCCTGGTGGTTACACCCGCATCCTCAAGATGGGCTTCCGCGTGGGTGACAACGCCCCCATGGCCCTGGTGGAACTGGTGGACCGCCCCGAGGTGAGCGAGGACGCGGCTGAGCAAGCCAAGGCTGAGTAAGCCACGCCTTCGCGCGCCACAGCTGTGTGGCGCTGATCGATTCAACGCCCACCTCGAGTGGGCGTTGTCGTTCTGGGGTGTGTGCATGCATGCTTGCAAATTCTTTTGCTGCAAACGTGTGATGACCCTCCACGCAGGCTCGTTTGCAGCTACAATAGATTTTCTAACGCGCGGTGGAGCAGCCTGGTAGCTCGTTGGGCTCATAACCCAAAGGTCGTAAGTTCAAATCTTGCCCGCGCAACCAATTAAAACGCCAACCTTTCCGGTTGGCGTTTTTCATTGTCGGCACTGAAATGGCAGCCATCGGGCTTGCGTGAAGTGGCGGTACCTGCCCAGGGCAGACATGCCGCGAACCCCGGCACAAGCTCAGCGCCCTCAGCGATGCATGAACTCAGCTGCGGGGAATGTCCTGCCTGAGCTTGAACCGCTGCAGCTTGCCCGTCTCCGTGCGTGGCAGCGTGCTCATGAACTCGATCTGCCGCGGGTACTTAAAGGGCGCGAGCAAGGCCTTCACATGGTCCTGCAGGGCCTTGACCATGGCCGCGTCCCCCGTCTGGCCGGGCTTGAGCACCACGCGGGCTTTCACCACCATGCCTCGTTCTTCGTCAGGCACGCCGATCACGCCGCACTCGGCCACCGCCGGGTGCTTGAGCAGCGCATCCTCCACCTCGGGGCCGCCCACGTTGTAGCCGGCGGTGATGATCATGTCGTCCGCGCGCGCCTGGTAGTAATAGTGCCCGTCCTCGTCCTGCATGAAGGCATCGCCCGGGTAGTTCCAACCGTCCTTCACATAGTTGCGCTGGCGCTCGTCGGCGAGGTACCGGCAGCCCGTGGGACCCATCACCGCCAGCCGGCCCACCTGGCCGCGCGGTAGCTCGCGTCCTTCATCATCCACCACCTTGGCGGTGTAGCCCGGCACCACGGGTCCGATGGCGCCGGGTTTGCACGCGCCGGGTACGCTGGAGATGAAGATGTGGAACATCTCTGTGGCACCGATGCCGTCCATCATGTCGATGCCGGTGGCCTCCTTCCACAACTGGCGCGTGGCCAGCGGCAGGGCCTCGCCTGCGCTCACGCTGATGCGCAGAGCGCGCGGGCGCTTCTCGCGCGCGAACGGCGCCATCTGGCGGTAGAAGGTCGGGGCGGTGTAGCAGATGGTGCAGCCGACCTCATCCATCAACCGCACCATCACCTCTGGCGTGTAGGGCACGCTGGGGTAGTAGACCGAGGCGCCCGCCCACATGGGGAAGACCAGCATGCCGCCCAGCCCGAAGGTAAAGGCCAGCGGTGGCGAGCCCATCACCACGTCCTCGGGGGTGGCGCGCAGCACATGGCGAGGCCAGGCTTGGCAAGCGGCCAGGATGTCGCGGTGCGAATGCACCGCAGCCTTGGGTGTCCCGGTGGTGCCCGAGGTGAAGGCCATCATGGCGACGTCATCTGCCGAGGTGTCGCAAGGCTGCACCTGACCGTCTTTGCCAGAGGCCAGTGAGGCCAGCGACTGCGGGTCGTCCGGTCGGTTGAAGGGCACGATGCGCAGCCGCCCCTGAGCCGCTGCTTCCAGCTCGTCCAGCAGCGCGCCGTCGCACAGCGCCAGCTGCGGTTCTGCCTTGCGCAAGATCTCTCCAAGCTCCTTGGCGCGCAGCAGGGGCATGGTGGCCACTGCCACCAGACCGGCCTGCACCACACCCAGCCACGCCAGGGCCATGCCGATGGAGTTGCCGCCGCGCAGCAGCACGCGGTTGCCTGGCACCAGGCCAAAGTCTTGGATGAGCAGCTGCGCGATGCGGTCGATGCGCTCGCGCGCCTCGGCGTAGCTCAGGGTGATGCGGTCCGAGCGCAGAAAGGGGCGGTTCAACCAGCCTTCGCGTTCGGCGCGGGCCATGAGCGCACCCACCAGATTGGCCTGGTCCGGGATGCGCAGTTCGGGCAAGTCGTAGCGCATCTGCGGGCACTGCGCGGGCGGCGGCAGGCGGTCGTGAACGAAACGGTCAGTCTGCGCAGAGAGGGCGGCGGTCATGGCTGGGGCGGGTAGGACGATGGCTTTCAATTGTTTAGACTTAAAGTAATTCGTCAACCGGTGGCTTACCCTGAAGCCAGCCCGGCCACCGGATTCAGCGGGGCGCCAGAGCCAGCACCAGGCGGCCGTTCCACACCGGCTGGCCGTCAAGGACGCTGCGCTGCAGCTGGGCCTCGCGCACCACCACGCCGGCCTCCTGGCGGGCCTGCAGCATCCAGGCCGCCAGCGCCTGCGGTCTTGCGCTTTGCAGGGTCAGTTCGGCAGACTCTGCACTGAGCTTTAGATGCACCGTCTCTCCGAGGGGAGCCAGGCCCTGGCGCAGCGCCGCTTCGTCGAACGATCTCCTGGGTTGCTTGAGTAAGAGTGCCGCCTGCGTTTGAAGGCCTTGCATCTCCTGCCACTGCGCTTGCAGCCGCGCTTGTTCATCAGGGGCGCTTTGCAGCGTGCGCCAGGCCGGCAGGATGCCCAGGCTCAGCAGCAATGCCATCAGCAGCCCGACCACCGCCATCCCCAGCAGCATGCGCTCGCGTCGGCTTCGCGCCGCCAGGAACGAGGCCAGACTCTGGGCCCAGGCAGCGGGCAGTAGGCGGCCCTTCATGGACCCACCCGAACCAGCAGGTCCGCCCCCTGTACGGTGAGGCTGTAACCCCGCGCCTTCATGGGGCCCGCCAGGGCCTGCAGCGCGGCGGCCGACAGGCCCAGCCCCTTGAGCCGCAACTGCCCGTCCACGTAGTCGAGGGCCTGTGGCGAGTGGCCGGCGGGCAGTGCAGGCAGCACGGCGCTGAGCATCACCGGCAGGTCGCTGGCCAGGGCTTGCGCGGAAGCAGCGCGCAAACGCTCGATCCCGCGCTGCATCTGGCGCGGGGCGTCCTCGCCTGTGGTCAGCTGCGCCTGCGCAAAGGTCTGCTGCAGCATCTGCTGCATCTGCGCCCGGCGCGTCTGTAGGTGCACGTTCTGGCTCCAGGCCAGGGCATTGAAGCCCACCAGGTTGACGACCAGCAGGCCGCCGGCCGCCCAACGGGCATTGCGCCAACGCGGCGCTCGCAGCCATTCCAGCGCGCTGCGCTGGGCGCGCCGGCGCATCTGCAGGCCCCGCGACAAGTCCCAGCGCGGCCGCGCGGCGGCGGCCCAGCGTTCGCTGCGGCGCCAGGCCTGCACCGGGCGCTGCAAGGGTACCTGGGCGCAGTCCACCAGATCAGGCTCGGCGCTCAGGGCCAAGGCCTGGCCCTCGACCTCGCGCAGGGCCCAGCTCAGCACCTCGGGGTCGAGGGGCAGCAGACTGATGCTGCGGTGGCCGCACAGCACCATGTCCATGTGCTCTGCGGTGCCTACAACATGCACGCGCAGCTCGCCAGGCGGCCCCCACTCCGGCAACACCCGCGTGGGTGGGCAGCCCGCCGCTTCCAGGCCCTGCACGGCCATGGCCAGCCAGCGGCGCTCGCAGGCGGCCACCCAAGTCTGCCCGCCGTCGGGCGCAAGGCCTTCACCGGCCAGGCACAGGTGCAGCTCGGCCGGTGGATCCAGCAACTCGTCTTCCAGCAGGCCCTCGAGCACGGCGCTCAGGCGCGGCGACTGCGCGCCCACGCCCGGCGGCAGCTGCACCGCGTGCCATGACAGGGCGCGCGGCGGTACCAGCGCCACCACCTCGTGCGCTCGATCCTGCACGCGGGGCAGGGCCGAGGCTGGTGCCTGTCCGGCCTCGACCACCTCGCCCTCGGCCAACAGCATGAAGTCCAGCGGCTGGTCGGTGTAGTGCGCCTGGGGCAGGGCAATGATGAGCAGGCTCATGGCAGCGTTTGCGCGGCAGGGCCTGAACGACTTGGCTGAGGCCGCTCGCGCCGTTGCCACAAGGTTCGCACATCACGTCCGTCGCGCTGTAACAGTGCGTGCTCCACCAGTGTCAGGGGCGCGCCTTGGCCCAGCTGCAGCTGCACCTGCACCTCGAAAAAATGCGAGTTCACTGCCTGCATCTGTTCGTTCGGCGCCTTCAGCCCCGCGGCCGCCAGGCTGGCAAAAGGCTGAGCCTGGCGCCGCGCCATCAGCTGCTGCACCTCGGCCGGCCCCAGGCCCAGTACCGCCTGCAGCACAGGGCCACCGGCGGTGTTCAGGTTCACCGGCAGGCGGCCGGGCAGCAGGCTCACGTGGGGCGTCAGCGCCTGCACCGTGGCCGGGGCCAGGCCCAGCCAGGCGAGGTCGGCCTGCCGCGTGGGAATGAGTGGGGCCGAGGCAGCGCCGGGGCTGCTGTCCGCAGCGCCGCCCACCGTGCCCAGGTTGGCCCGCCGCATTTGCTCGGCCAGCAGCTGGAGCTCTGCCTGCGGCAGGCCCAGGGCTTCGAAGAGCCGCTTGAACACGGCCAGCCACTGGGGCGAGAGGACCTGGCCGTCCAGCAGGTTCAGCACGTTCAGCCGCCCTTGCGCATCGACGATGTCCAGGCTCAGGCGCGCCTCGTCCGGTGCCTGCGAGGCCGTGCCCGTGCGTGCGTCAGGCGCCGCCTGCGGGTCGAGGAATTCGCCCAGGGACAGCGCGCGCACCGGCTGGGCCCAGGCTTCACCACCGTGGTCCATGGCGGGACTGCGCAGGCCGTCTGCGCCCACCTGCGCCCGTGCCCAGTCCATGGCGCCCGTGATCAGCCACTGCGCCTGCAGGCGCTGGCGTTGGGCGATTTCCACCTCGATGCTGCGCCACTGCTGCCAGAAGGCGGCTGCCGACAGGCCCGCCACCAGCGCCACGGTCAGCAGCGCCGCCAGGATGGCTGCACCGCGCGCAGGACGTAACAGGCCCTGCCTCATGAGCGGCCCCGGTTCTGGCTGGGCTTGGCCCAGTCCAGCTGCAGCAGGCCTCCCAGCCCGGCGGCCGGGGGGAGTTGCAGGCGCAGGCGCACACCTGCCGGGGGCTCCACCAGGACCGCCTGAGCCCCAGGGCCCGCAGGGAGCGCGGGGGCCGGCACCCACCCAGCCCCCTGGTGGTAGAGCAGTTCCCAGCCCTGCAGCGGCACCAGCGTGACGGCGGCAGCCGAGTCGTCCAGGCGGGCCGGCGCCTCGTTCCAGGCCTGGAGCAGCGCCGCGCGGTCGTGCAGCGCCGCCGATTGCCAACGCCGCCACTGCGCGGCATCACCCGGCGTGGCGGCGGGACGCAGGTCCCAGCTCACCACCAGCAGCGCCTCCTCACTCACGGCGCGGCGCACGATGCGCAGCTGCCGTCCATCCCAGGTGAAGGCGTTGAGGTAAGGGCTGTCGGCCGCCTGGTCCAGGTCCAGGCTCCATTGGGCCAGCGCCGTCTGCAGGCTCGCCAGCGCCTGGCCGCGCTCGCGCAGCTGCGCCTGGCTGCGCAAGAGGCCGTCCAGCCCGCGCCAGCTCATGACGGACATCATCGCCAGCAGCAGCAGGCCCACCATCACCTCCATCAAGGTGAAGCCGCGGCAGGGTGTGCGCTGGGCAGGCATGGGGCGTGTCTTCAGTAGCGGCCCAGCACGCTGGCCAGGCTCAGCAGCACCGATTCGCCATGCCCGCCCGGATCGCTCAGCAGCACCCTCACCC
>CANGYC010000154.1 GCA_947457975.1 Comamonadaceae bacterium
GACAGGCTGCAGGGTCAGCACCAGGGTGTCGGCCGAGCCGGTAAAGCGCAGCTTGCCCGAGTTCAGGTAATCGCTCAGCTCGCTGGCCGTTCCCGTGAGCGTGAGGCTGCTGGCCGAAGTGTTGGCGTCCGAGCCATCGAGCGTGGTGTCGGTGGCGCTCAGGCTGCCGGTGGCGCTCAGCGTGAGCGTGAACGATCCGCTGCCGCTGATCGGTGCGCCGCCCAAAATCACGGGCGAGCTGGTGGCGGGCAGCACAAACACGGTCGAGGGTAAGGCCAATACCGGCAGGGGCGCGGCCAGGGCCAGCAGGGCCAGGCTGACCTGCGCGCTGGCGCTTGTGCCTTGCTGCAGGGTGAGGGTGAGCGACTGCCCTGCCCCGCCGCTGACGCTCAGGTTGCCCGAGGCCAGGTAGGTGTTGAGCGCATCGAGCGTCCCGCTCAGGGTGAGCGTGCCATCCGCGGTGGCCGGGCTCAGCGCGCTGCTTGCGGCGGCCGTCAGCGTGCCGCTGCCCGCGTTCAGGCTCAGGCTGTAGGTGCCTGCAGCTGCGCTCAGTGCACCTTGCACAACGATGGGTGTGGCGCCAGCTGACACGCCCAACGCAGCGGGCAGGCTCAGGCCCAGCGCCGTGGTGCTTTGGCTGCCACTGGCGCTGGCCAGGGTGATGGCCACGCTGGCATCGCTGCTGCCGCCGCTGCTGGTCAGGCGCACGCCCAGCGTGTTGTTGATGAGTGCCGGCGCTGTGGGTTGCAGCGACACCGCACCGCCCGCAAGCAAGGCACTGAGCGCAGCGGCGGTGCCGCTCAGGCGGGTGGCGGCAAAGGTGTTGCCGCCCAGGGTCAGGCTGGCGCCATTGCTGACGGTCACGCCCGTGCCCTCCAGGCTGGGCAGGTTCAAGGCCGACTGGGGCAGGCCCAATTCAAGCGTCAGCACCTCGGACGCATTGCTGCTGCTCACCGCATTGGCCGCCCACTTGAGCGGCAAGGCTGCGCCGGGGGTGGCCGCGATTTGCGTGGGCAGCGTAAGGCCGCCGCTGGTCTGGCTGGCGCTGCTGGCTGTGGGCGTGGCCAGGGCCACAGTCAGTTGGCTGTAGCGCTGGCCGCTGGCATCGGCCAGGCGCAGCGTGAGCGTGCCGGCATTGCCGCTGTAGCTCAGCGCATTGGCGCTGGCCAGCCAGGCCTGCAAGGCAGAGGCCGTGCCGGTGAAGGTGGGCGCATTGGCGCTGCCGCCGGGGCTCACGCCTGCGGCGGTGGCCGCGGTCAGGCTGCCGCCGGCAGGCGCCGCTAAGCTCAGGGTCAGCTGGCCCTCGCCGGTGATTTGCACACCGGCCAGGCTCAGATTGGAGGCCGTCCCGGCGGTGATAAACACCGTCTGCGGCACGCCGGCCAGGCTGGGCGCGGTACTGCTGGCCGCGCTGCTGCCGTAGAGCGCCAGTGCGGTCTGCACCGACACCGCGCCGCGGGTCACGGTGATGTTCAGGCTCTGGCCGGCTGCACCCAGGTAGGTGGGCGCATCCGCGCTGGCAAACCAGTTGCTCAAGGCTGAGGCCTGGCCGATGAAGCTGCGCTCATCGCCCGCCGCGCTGATGCCCGCCGGCGGCGTGCCGCCGATCTGGCCGCTGCCCGTTTTGAGCGTGACAGTCAGGGTTTCGCTGCCGCTGCCAAAGACACCGGCGGCCATGCGAAGGGGCGAGGCCACGCCGGGCGTGATCGGCAAGGCACCGGGCAAGGCCACGGTCGGGTTTGCCAGCAAAGGCGCGGGGCCGGCGCTCAGCGCGCCTGTGAGCAGGGCCAGGGCCTGCGGCTCATCGAGCAGCTGAAGTCCCGCATCGCTGAGCACCACGAGCTGCGGCGCTTGCAGCGCCTGCCCCAAGCTGGCCACCTGGTTGGCCACCGCCTGGCTCATGAAGAGGCCTTGCGCGGCTTGCAGCGTTGTTGTTGCGCCGCGGGGCAGATGGCTGCCGGCCAGGGTGATGGCGCTGTCGCTGCGCAGCACCAGGTTTTGCGTGGGCAGCACGGCGCTCAGACCTGCCACCGCCGGGGTGGCGGTCAGGCTGGTGGGTTCGACCACCTTGGCCCCAGCAGGCAACTGCGAGGCGCTGCCGCCCAGACGCAGGGCGGCGCCGCTGCGGTATTCGGTGCGGGTGGCACCGGTGAACAGACGCGGGCTGCCGATGAAGCCAGCGGCCAGCAGGCTGAGTTCATCGAGGTTGTTGGCCAGTGCGTCGGCCACCACCATCAGCAGGTCGCCGGCCAGCGACAGCAGGCTCACATCGGCGTTGTTGCCGGTGCGGATTTTCTCGACAGTCAGCGTGCTTTGCGCCGTCACGGTCACGTTGCCCGCAGCGGCGATGTCCTTGAGCGTCAGGCCCGGGTTGGACTCGCCCTCGCGGTCCACGTCGGTCAGGCTCAGGTTGCCAGTCGATGCAGTGGCCCGCAGTTCGTTGACCGCAAGCACCATGGCCGCGATGCTGCTGCCACTCAGGCTGAGCGCGCGGGTGTCGATCAGCGGCACATCGGCCGGGCCCGGGATGGGCACGTCGATGGCGCCAGCTGCCGTCAGGCTGACCTGGCCCAGGGCGCCTGTGGCGATCGCGGTGCCGGCATCGAGCGCCGGATCGGTCAGCAAGCGGATGCTGCCCACCGCAGTCACCAGCACCCGACCGGGGGCGCGCAGACCGCTTTGCTCCAGCGTCCACAGCGCAGCGGTGCGGCCGGTTTCCACCACCCGCTCGATGCGCAGATCGGCCACGGCGCCGATCTCCAGGTTGCCCAGGGCATAAAGATGGATGTCGCCCGCGGCGGTGTGCGCCGACACGCGTGCCACGTCCAGGCGCAGCGCGCCCAGATCGCTGCCGATGCCCGTGCCCGCTTGCAGCAGCGCATCGGCGCCGCGCAGGTTGGCATCGGTGGCTGCGGGCAACAGCAAGGCACTGGCGATGCTGCCGCCGGCCAGTACGCCCAGGCGCGAGCCGTTGGCATTGACAGTGCCATCGGCCAGGCGGGCATCGACCGTGCCCAGCACGATGTCGGTGCCGGCGGCCAGGCGGATGTTGCCGCCGCCGCTGGCGATGCGCGCGCTGGCGTTCATGGCCAGGGCGCCGGCTGCCGCCTGCAGATCCACACTGCCCAGACCCGAGACCACGCTGCCCAAGCCCAGATTGATGCCCTGGGCGGCCAGAATACTCAGTGCCCCTTGGGCCACACTGACCAAGGTGTTGGCCTTGATGGCCACCGAGCCGCCGGTGCCGGCCTCGAGCAGCAGGTTTTGCTGGGCGGCCACTGGGCCATCAACATTGAGATTGCCTGCGCTGGTGCGCATCACGGCCGAGCCGGCCGCAAGACCCAAGAGGCTCAGGGTCTTGTCGTTGGACAGCGCCACATCGCCGGCGGCAGTAACGGTCAGGGTGGTGGCCGAGGTTTCAAGCGCCTCGCCACCGCGACCGAGCGCGCCGATGGCCTGGGCCTGAAGCTTCATCGTCGCACCGGCCAGATCGGCCGGGGCATCGCCCTGCCCTTGTGCGTCGAGTGCTTCGACGATGCGGCCCTGGGTGCTTTGCACATCGAGCACGCCCGTGCTGGCGTTGATGGCCGAAGCCACCACATCGCCGCTCACGCGCACCGTGATGTTGCCGCCCTGAGATGCCGCATGGCTGGACAGCGTTGCACCCCAGGCCTGCACCAGGCCCAAGGCATTGAGGGTGATGGCGCCGCCGGCGTTGAGCACGTCAGAATTACTCGACTGCAGCACCTGGCCCTGAGCCGCGCTCAGCAGCATCTGGCCGCGGCCCATGGTCAGGTCGTTGCGCAAATCAATATCACCGTCCATCGCGGTCAGCGACAGCTTGTTGCCAGCATCGGAGGTCAGCTGAACCGCCTGCATCACGCTCAGCGACCCGCTGGTGCTGAGCAAAACCTGGCCGCTGGTCAGATCAAGCTGGCGCAGCTCCAGATCGCCGGTGTTGGCAATGTGCACCAGCGCGCTTTGGCCGGTGTAGGCCGAGGCCGCCAGGCTCTGCGCCTCCAGGCGCAGCGGCCGCAGCAAGCTGCCCAAGTTGCGCGCGCCATCAATGGTGCCTACCGTGCCGGAGACCAGGCGCACATCTTGCCCACTGACATGCGTCACGCCATCGTGATAGATGCGCTCGGACGCCAGGATTTCACCGGTGGCCGCCTGCAAGGTCAGCGCACCATCGACGCCTTCACCGCTCGAAGCCACCGAGGCCAGCCACAGGTCGCCGGTTTGCTCCTGAACGTTGACCAGTCCGGCGGCGCTGAGGTTGAGCACGCCGGGCATGAAGCCGGTGGTGGGCTTGGGCTCGCCCTGCTCACCGATCTCGATGCGCAGCGCCGCGCCATTGGCCATGGCGATGCGCCCTGCCAGCGTGCTGACCTCGGAGGAACCATCGGCCAACAAGCTCATGTCGCCGCCCGAGCGCAGCAGCCAAGGTTGCGCGACGCTGCCCAGCGCCGTGATGGCGCCGCCCGCGGCCAGGCGCATGCGAGCGCCGGCATCGATGCCCGACAAGTCGGTGATGCTGCGGCTGCCCTCGGCAATGCGCAGATCGTCCTTGGCACGCATGACCACATCGCCCAGGGTCTTGACCGCCACATCGCCGCTGGCGCTGATGTTGATGTCGTCGGTGACCTGCAGCGTCACGCTCAAAAGCTCACGCCGGTTTTCCACCCACTGGCCTTTGACCACATCGGCAATGCCGTCGCTCGAAGCGAGCACCGGCAAATTGACCGGCGCCCTGGCTGTGGCGCCCACCTCGCGCCACAGCAGCGCGTTGTTGAAGGTGCCCACCGCCGACAGGTCGACCGTGGCCTCGTCGCCGATCCATTCGTAGCGGCGGTATTGGGTTTCGATGACATCGGCCGCGCTGGCCTGCGCAAGCAGAGCCTTGTGGCTTTCGGTCAAGCTGCCGAAGTCGCTCGGGTTGTTGATGGTCACCCGATCCGACGAACGGCCCACGCCGTACTTCACGCCGGCGGTCAAGCCTTCTGACAGCAGGGTGATGTTGCGGCCCTGCACGTTGAGGGACTCGCCTCCGCCGCTGTCGCCTTGGCCCAGCAACTCTTCGTGCGGCAGCAGGGCCTTGATGAGGTCGGGCGCCATCGCATAGCGGGCCCGCTCCATCAGATTGGCCTTGCTGCCGATGCCGATGGCTTGCAGCTGCTTTTCGGTAAAGCCCGAGGCCTTGAGCGCCTCCAGGCTGTCGCCCACATTGGCGGTGGCACGCTCGAGCGCGCCGTCGACGATGGCGCCGCGCTTGACGGTCAAGCGCACATCGTTGCCGCTGCCGTCGGTGCCTGTCGAGAGGACCGAGGCGCCATCCCAGCCCTCGGGCGCGGCCAACACCATGTCGCCCAGCACCTCGGTCAAGGTGATGCTGCCCTTGGCTCGCGCAGCCAGACCGCCCTCACCCAGCAGATTGCTGTCGACAGTGGCGCGGATCGAGCCGGCGCCGCCGTCGAGCTCCACATACTCGCCGACGATGCGCGAAGTCAGCACCGAGGCGTCTTCCACGCCATAGACCGAGCGGATGGTCACGCTGCCGGCCGTGGCGACCACGCCGTTGGCATAGGTCGCCGCAATCACCTGGCCGATCTTCAGGCCGCGGTTGCCCAACAAGGGGTCGTGGTCGCGGTCTTGCAGGTGGTTGACCACCACATTGCCGGTGGCGCGGATGTTGAGCTTGCCCACCGGGTCTTTGACGGTGATGGTCACATCGCTGTTGGTCTGGATGTCGGGCAAGGCACCGCTGAGCACCACATTGCCGCCCACCTCCATCGCGTCGGCCGACAGGGCCAGGGGCGTGAACACTTCATCCGGGTCTTCCGGTGCCGTGACCGCGCCTGAAGACCCCGATGCCGTGTTTACGCCCCTGGCCCTGTCGGCCGACGCGATGGAAGTGGGCGGCAATGTGGTGCTCAGCGGTGCCTTGCCCGACATCCAGACC
>CANGYC010000155.1 GCA_947457975.1 Comamonadaceae bacterium
AGGATACGGGTGGAGTGCTCGATCTTCAGATTGAAGGTGCGGTCCACAAACTTGAAGTGGCGCGCGCCGCGCTCAAACAGCTGGGCCAGCTCGGCCATGAAGCGGTCAAGCTCGAAAGCCCAGGCGGTTTTATCCAGAGCACTCAGGCAAAACTCGCACTTGAAGGGGCAGCCGCGCGAGGCCTCCACGTACAGCAGGCGCTGTGCAATGTCCTCGTCGCTGTACTCAGCGTAAGGCAGGGCCAGCTCGTCCAGGGGTGGCTGTTCCCCGGCCATCACTTTCATGAGCGGCGGCGGGCCGTCCAGCAGGGCGCGGCAGAGCTTGGGGAAACTCACGTCACCCCAGCCGGTGATCACGTGGTCGGCAAGGCGGCCGAGTTCCTGCTGGTCGAGCTCGTGGCTCACCTCGGGGCCACCCAGCACCACCTTGATGCCGGGCCGCAGGGCCTTCAAGAGGCGCAGCACCTGCAGGGTGGGCACGGCGTTCCAGATGTACACCCCGAAGCCGATGACCTCTGGATCAAGCGCGAGCAAGTCCTCCACAATTTGCAGCGGCTTTTGCGCGATGACGTACTCGCGCAGCAGCGTCTCCTCGCGCAAACCCGGCCGGCCATGCCGGTCCATGTTGGCCAACAGGCAGCGCAGGCCGAGTGAGGCATGGATGTACTTGGCATTGAGCGTGGCCAGCACGATGCGCGGCGGGGCGGCGGGGACAGACATGGCCTGATTATCCGAGCCGAGCCGTCCCGTGCCGATCACGCTGGCGGCCGTATGATCCAGACACACTGTGCGCGTCGGCAGGCCGAGCCCGATTTGGCGGAACTGGCGGCCTCGCGCACGCCTCTGGCGCGCTGCGGTGGCGCGCGCCCCTTGCCCACCCATGATGTTTCTTTCAACCCCTCTGCGACTGGCGCTGCTCCTGCTGGCGTGGAGCCTGCTCAGTCTGGCCCCCCAGCCGGCGCAAGCGCAGGGCGCGCTGCAGGCCGCCCTGGGCGGCAAAGCCACGCCCTCGGCCGTGGTGCGCACCGACCAGGTCCAGGCCGAGCTGCTGGTGCACGCGCCGCAGGGACTGGCGCCAGGCAAGCCCATGTGGCTGGGCCTGAAGCTGACGCACCAGCCCCAGTGGCACACCTACTGGAAAAACCCGGGCGACTCGGGCCTGCCCACCGAGCTGCAATGGACGCTGCCACCAGGCGCCCAGGCTGGGGCGATTGCCTGGCCTGTGCCGCGCAAGTTTCCGCTGGGGAACCTCGCCAACTACGGCTACGAAGGCACGGTGCTGCTGCCGGTGCCACTGCAGTTGGCGCCCGGCTTCGACGCCGCGCAGTTGAACGTGCGGCTCAAGGCCAGCTGGCTGGTATGCCGGCGCGAATGCATTCCGCAGGAAGGCGAGTTCGCGGTGCAATGGCCCACGCGCGGCTCGCTGGCCGCGCACGCGCCAGCCTTCGAGGCGGCCCTGGCGGCCCAGCCCCGGGCACTGCCGGCCCAGGACAGCCGCATCACGGTGGAGGGCCAGAGCCTGAAACTGGAGCTGGCCGGGCTGCCCGCGGCGGCGCAGGGCCAGCGCCTGGAATTCTTCCCGGAGACGGCGGGCATCATCGAGCCGGCCGGTGCCTGGCCTCAAGGCTGGCAGGGCGCGCGCTGGACGGCCGAGGTGCCGCTGTCGGCCCTGCGCAGCGACGCGCCCCAGCGCCTGCCCCTGGTGGTGGCGCTGGCTTCGGGCGGGGCCTGGCGCATGGACCTGCCAGTTGCAGGCAGCTGGCCACCGGTGGCGCCGCTGCCCGGAGTCTCGCCCGCGCTGGAAGCGGCGCTGCAAGCCAACCGTGCGGCCAATTCAGCGACGGCGACGGCTGCAGTGCCCATGCCCGCCACGGCGCTGGGCCTGGCGGCGGCGCTGCTTGGGGCCTTAGTAGGCGGGCTGCTGCTGAACCTCATGCCCTGTGTGTTTCCGGTGCTGGCCATCAAGATGCTGGGCTTTGTGCATGCACCCGGCCGCCGGCAACGGCTGCAGTCGGGCGCGGCGTACACGGCGGGGGTGCTGCTGTCCTTCGTGGCGCTGGGCGGGCTGCTGCTGGCCCTGCGCGCGACGGGCGAGCAGCTGGGCTGGGGCTTTCAGCTGCAGAACCCGGGCATGGTGGCGGCGCTGGCGGCCCTGTTCACGCTGATCGGCCTGAACCTGGCGGGCGCCTTTGAATTTGGACACCTGCTGCCCAGCCGGCTGGCCAGCCTGGAGGCCCGGCATCCGGCCGCCGATGCCTTCCTCTCGGGTGTGCTCGCCGTAGCGGTGGCCTCGCCCTGCACGGCGCCCTTCATGGGCGCTTCGCTGGGCCTGGCCCTGAGCCTGCCGGCCTGGCAGGCCGTGGCGGTGTTTGCGGCACTCGGCCTGGGCATGGCCCTGCCCTACCTGGCGGCCAGCCTGCTGCCGGGCCTGGCCGGCTGGATGCCGCGGCCCGGCGCCTGGATGCTGCGCCTAAAGCAGGCCCTGGCCTTTCCGATGTTCGCCACCGTGGTGTGGCTGGTCTGGGTGATCGGCCAGCAGGCGGGCATCGACGGGGCGGCCGTGCTGCTGGTCCTGCTGCTGCTGTTGGCCCTGCTGCTGTGGACGCTCACCCTGAAGGGGCGTGCCCGCACGGTGTGCGCCAGCTTGGCGCTGGCAGGCTGCGCCTGGGGCCTGTCCTGGGGCTGGCCGCAACTGCAGGCAAGCCCCGCCCCCGCCACGCCGGCGCAGGCCGGGGACACCAGGGAGGGCTGGCAGGCCTGGCGGCCCGGGCTGGTGGAGGAGCTCAATGCCCAGGGCAAGCCAGTGTTCGTCGACTTCACGGCCGCCTGGTGCGTGACCTGCCAGTACAACAAGAAGACGGTGCTGCAAGACGCCTCCGTGCTCGCCGAGGCGCAGGCGCGGCAGGTGGTGCTGCTGCGGGCCGACTGGACCCGGCGCGACGAGCACATCACCGCCACCCTGCGCCAGCTTGGCCGCTCGGGCGTACCGGTGTACGCGCTGTATGCCCCGGGCCGCCCGCCGGTGCTGCTGCCTGAGATTCTGAGGGTGGACGAGCTGCGGCAGGCCTTGTCCGCGCTCTGAGCGCGGGCGCAGAATCGGGGCCATGTCGCTACCTGCCTTGCTCACCGAAGCCGAGCGCATCGGCTGGATCCTCGCGCACTGCCGCACCATCGCCGTGGTGGGTCTGTCGCCCAAGCCGCACCGGGCCAGCTATGAGGTGGCGCAGTACATGCAGGCCCGCGGCTGGCGCATCATCCCCGTGAACCCCCAGGCCCGCGAGGTGCTGGGCGAGCCGGCTTATGCCACGCTCGAGGAGGCGGCTCGCCATGAGCGCATCGATCTGGTGAACGTCTTCCGCCAGAGCGAGGACGTGCCGCCCGTGGTGGACGAGGCCATCGCCATCGGCGCGCGGGCGCTGTGGCTGCAACTGGGCATATGCCATGACGCGGCCCTGGCGCGGGCCAGCGCAGCAGGCTTGGTGGCGGTGCAGAACAAGTGCCTAAAAATTGAGCAGCGGAGCCTGGCGGCAAGGGGCTTGGGCGGTCCGTCGACGAATGCTTGACAAAGTGTCACGTCAACCTGACACAATGGGCCCCATGTTTGCGCCCCTCCAGAACGACACCTTTCTGCGCGCCTGCTGGCGCCAAGCCACCGACCACACACCCGTTTGGCTGATGCGCCAGGCCGGTCGCTACCTGCCAGAGTACTGCGCCACGCGGGCCAAGGCCGGCAGCTTCATGGGCCTGGCCACGAATGTGGACTACGCCACCGAAGTCACGCTGCAGCCACTGGACCGCTACCCGCTGGACGCGGCCATCCTCTTTTCCGACATCCTCACCGTGCCCGACGCCATGGGCCTGGGCCTGTCCTTCGCGCAGGGCGAGGGGCCGAAGTTTGCCAAGGTGGTGCGCGACGAAGCGGCGGTGGCCGAACTCGCTGTGCCGGACATGGACAAGCTGCGTTATGTGTTCGATGCGGTCACCAGCATCCGCCGGGCCCTCAATGGCCGGGTGCCCTTGATCGGCTTTTCGGGCAGCCCTTGGACGCTGGCCTGCTACATGGTCGAAGGCGGCGGCTCGGACGACTACCGCCTGGTCAAGAGCCTGATGTACAGCCGCCCGGACCTGATGCACCGCATCCTGGCCGTCAACGCCGATGCAGTGGCGCTGTACCTGAACACCCAGATCGAGGCAGGCGCCCAGGCCGTGATGGTGTTCGACAGCTGGGGCGGCGTGCTCGCCGACGGGGCCTTCCAGGAATTTAGCCTGGCCTACACCGCCCGCGTGCTGGCCCAGCTCAAACGCGAGCATGCCGGCGTGAAGATCCCGCGCATCGTGTTCACCAAGGGCGGCGGCCTCTGGCTCAAGGAGATGGCGACCCTGGACTGCGAGGTGCTGGGCCTGGACTGGACCGTCAACCTCGGGCATGCGCGCGCCCTGGTGGGTGGTCAGACAGGCGGCCAGGGCAAGGCGCTGCAGGGCAACATCGACCCGAACGTGCTGTTTGCCCCGCCGGCGCAGATCGAGCTGCAGGTCAAGCGCGTGCTGGACAGCTTTGGTGTGCCGCACACCGACGCCACCCAGAGTGGGCCCACGCACATCTTCAACCTCGGGCATGGCATCAGCCAGTTCACGCCGCCAGAGCACGTGAAGGCGCTGGTGGAGGCCGTGCACACGCATTCCAAGGCCTTGCGCTACAAGCGCTGAGGTCCCGGCCCGGCTTCTGCCCCCCCTTCTCAGCCGCGCCGGGGGGCGGCTATAGCATGAAAATGCACGTATCCATCGGCACTTATGCACAAAAACCGTGCTGCGCTGCGTCAAGCAAGGGGCGCGGGACCAGTCCCCCACACCTTCCCAAGAGCATCGCTAAGTCATTGATTCATAAGAACATAGAAGCCCTGCTTTTTTTCTGGGCAATTTAAGCAAAGCCTTGATGGACAAGGCTTTCGCGGCGCTGAGCGAGGCCTATCAACAAAGTTATCCACAATACATCTGGACAGCTCGAAAGAGGCTGTGCAATCAAGGACTTAGCGTGATTTACGAAGGTGAATTAGAAAAAATCACGCCCAACACATGAGTTTCTGGGTCGATATCGTCGTCGCCACCCCCGCCCACAGTGCCATCGCGGGGCCGCTGACCTACCAAAGTGAGTCCCCCCTCACGCCTGGGCAACTGGTGCGCGTGCCCCTGGGCCGCCGGGAGGTGCTGGGCGTGGTCTGGGCGATGCGCCAGGACAGCGGCGAGCTCGATGCCTCGCAGGGCAAGCCAGTGGCCGGGTTGCTCGAGGGTGTGCCGCCACTGACCGGCACCTGGCGGCAGCTGGTGGCCTTCACGGCCGGCTACTACCAGCGCTCGCTCGGCGAGGTGGCCCTGGCGGCCCTGCCGCCGCAGCTGCGCGAGCTCGATGCCGTGCAGCTGGGGCGCCGACTCAAGCGCGTGCGTCCGGTCGGCGAGGGCGGCGCACGGGTCGAGCTGCCCGAACTGAGCCTGGCCCAGCGCGAGGCCCTTGCGGCTTGGGCGGCCGACAGCCGGCCCGCCCTGCTGTTTGGCGTGACGGGCAGCGGCAAGACCGAGGTGTACCTGCGGGCCGCGGCTGAGGTGCTGGAGGCCGATCCACAGGCCCAGGTGCTGGTGATGGTGCCGGAGATCAACCTCACGCCCCAACTGCAGTCGCGCTTTGAGGCGCGGTTTTCGCACCTGGGTGCCGGACAGGTGGTGGCCTTGCACAGCGGGCTCACGCCGGCTCAGCGGCTCAAGAGCTGGCTGGCGGCGCACACAGGCCAGGCACGGCTGGTGCTGGGCCCCCGCATGGCGGTGCTGGCCTCGCTGCCGTCGCTGCGCCTGATCGTGGTGGATGAGGAGCACGACCCGAGCTACAAGCAGCAATAAGGCGCGCGCTATTCAGCGCGCGACCTGGCCGCCT
>CANGYC010000156.1 GCA_947457975.1 Comamonadaceae bacterium
GAGCCGCTGGCCGATCAGGCGCTGTTAGACCTGCGGGCCCGCTGGGCCGAGGCGGGTGGCCCGCCGCTGGCGCAACTGAGCCGCCTTGAGCTGGTTTACGAGGCCGCCGGGTTTTCCCATGCGCAAACCCCGGTGCTGCATTACGTGGTGGAAACCGACCCGGAAGACGGCTGGGAGGCTGAGATCTTCCGCTGGTACGACGAGGAGCACATGCCGGGCCTGGCTGCCGTGCCGGGCTGCACCCTGGCCCAGCGCCTGATCAACCACGACGCCGGCCCTCGCTCGCATGCCTGCTACGGCCTGCTCAGCGAGGACACGCTGGGCTCGCCCCCCTGGCTGGCCGTGCGCCACACCGACTGGAGCAGCCGCTGCCGGCCGCACTTCACCAACACCCGGCGCACCATGCTCGAGCTGGTGTCGCCTTGATGCATCCCGCTATGACCGATCCCCTCGTCGCTCTTGTCCAGACCTATCGGGTGCAGCCTTCGAAGCCCGCGCTGACATTGCCGGCCCTGGCCTGCGATGCGCACGTCCATGTGTTTGGTCCGGCGAGCCATTTTCCCTTCTCTGAATCGCGGAACTTCACGCCGGTGGATGCGCCCAAGGAGACGCTGTTTGCCCTGCACAGGCACCTGGGCATTTCGCGTTGCGTGATCGTGCAGTCGGTCATCCACGGCCATGACAACCGCGCGGTGGAGGACGCCATGGCGGCAGGGCAGGGGCGCTACCTCGGGGTGGCGCTGGTGCCTCTGAACGTGGCCGATGCCGAACTCAGGCGCCTGGCCGGTGCGGGCTTTCGCGGTGTGCGTTTTAACTTCATGAAGCACCTGGCCGGTGCCGTCGATGCCAGCCAGCTGGTGGACCTGACACACCGGCTCAAGGCCGCAGGCATGCACCTGCAGGTGCACTTTGAAAGCAGTCTGGTGCACATGCTCGCCCCGGTGCTCAGGCGCAGTGCGGTGCCCGTGATGGTGGACCACATGGGTCGTGTTGATGCGAGCCTGGGCCCTGCAGGCGCCGACTTCGAAGGCCTGATGGCGCTGCTCAAGGCGCCGCATGTGCATGTCAAGGTCAGCGGCATCGACCGCATTGACAGCCCAGAGAACGCATCGCTTGGCTATCCCCTGGGCGTGGCGCTGGCGCGCCACCTGCTCGAGCAGTTCCCGCACCAGTGCGTGTGGGGCACCGACTGGCCCCATCCGAACCACCACCACATTCCAGACGATGGTGCCCTTGTGAATGCGCTCTCGCGCATCGCGCCCACCCAGGCGCTGCTCGAGCAGCTGCTGGTGGACAACCCCGGGGCGTTTTACGGCTTTGCGGCCTGAGCCGGCCCTGCGTCAGGGCCTGGCGCTCTGCCGCTGAGGGCCGCTTACTGAGCCGCCCAGCCGCCGTCCATGTTCCAGGCGGCGCCGCGCACATTGTTGCCAGCGGCTGAGCACAGGAACACGGCCAGCGCCCCCAACTCCTGCGGGGTGGTGAACTGCATCGAGGGTTCTTTCTCGCCCAGCAGCAGCCGGGTGGCCTCCTCGTTGGACAGCTTGAGCGCGGCGGCCTTGGCATCCACCTGCTTTTGTACCAGGGGCGTGAGCACCCAGCCCGGGCAGATGGCGTTGCAGGTCACGCCCGTGGTGGCGTTTTCCAGGGCCGTCACCTTGGTCAGGCCCACGATGCCGTGCTTGGCCGCGACGTAGGCCGACTTCTCGGCCGAGGCCACCAGGCCGTGCACCGAGGCGATGTTGATCACGCGCCCCCAGTTGGCCGCCTTCATGGCCGGCAGGGCCAGGCGTGTGGCGTGGAAAGCGCTGGAAAGGTTGATGGCAATGATGGCGTCCCACTTCTCGACCGGGAAGTCCTCGACCTTGGCCACATGCTGGATGCCGGCGTTGTTGACCAGGATGTCCACGCGGCCGAACTTGGCGGCGGCAAACTTCATCATGTCCTCGATCTCCGAGGGCTTGCTCATGTCCGCGCCGTGGTAGGCCACCTGCACCCCGAGAGCGGCCACTTCGGCCTGGGGCGCCGTGGCGTCACCGAAGCCGTTGAGCACCACATTGGCGCCTTGCTCGGCCAGGGCCTTGGCAATGCCCAGACCGATGCCGCTGGTTGAACCTGTCACGAGTGCCGTCTTGCCTTTGAGCATGGATTCCTCCCTGTGGATTGGGGCGACAATGAATGAAGCTTTTGCTTGCCACGGCGTATGGAAAGCGCTTTTGGCAATTATCCAGCCTGTGCCCTTCTGCTTCCTTTCATGAATCAGCCTCAACTGAACCACGTCCAGTGTTCCGCCGCAGGTGGTGGCCTTCGCATGGCTTACTGGCAATGGGGTGCGTCCGATAGCAGTCACGTGGTCTTGTGCGTCCACGGTCTGACCCGCCAGGGCCGTGATTTCGATGTGCTGGCCCAGGCCCTGGTGGCGAAGGCTCAGGCCCAGGGGCGCAGCGTGCGGGTGGTGTGCCCCGATGTGGTGGGTCGGGGCCGCAGCGACTGGCTGAGCGATGCATCGCTCTACCAGCCTCTGACCTACGTGGCCCATCTGCAGGCACTGCTTGCGCACTTGCACACCCAAGCCTCCGTGCACACCCTCGACTGGGTGGGCACCAGCATGGGCGGCCTCATCGGCATGCTGGCCGCCGTCCAGCCCCAGACCTGGCCCTCACCCATTCGGCGGCTGGTGCTCAACGATGTCGGTCCCGCCCTGGAGTGGGCCGGCCTGGAGCGTATTCGTGGCTACGTGGGGCAGGGCGGCAGCCATGCCAGCCTGGCCGAGGGTGCCGAGGCACTGCGGCGCGTGTTGGTGGGCTTCGGGCCGCACACCGAGGCGCAGTGGCTGGCCCTGAGCGAGCCCATGTTCAAAGCCGGGATCGATGGCCGCCTGGTGCTGCATTACGACCCGGCGATTGCTCACAACATTCGGACTCTCACGCCCGAGGTGCATGCCCAGTCAAGCGACTTCATGCGCGCGGTCTACGAACAGATCCGCTGCGAGGTGCTGCTGCTGCGCGGTGCGCAATCGGAGCTGCTCAGCCGCGAGGCGGCGCTGGCCATGGGCCAGAGCGGCCCCCGCGCCCGCCTGATCGAGATTCCCGGCGTGGGCCACGCCCCCACCTTGGTGTCTGATGAACAGGTGCAGCCTGTTCGTGATTTCATCTTCCCGCCCTGATCGTTGCATGAAGAGCACCGTGCCGACAGCGGCTGACGCGCCCACCACGTCCATCGTCGCGGCGACGGCGGGCAGCTTGCCCGAGCAGCCCGAGGCCCTGGCCCGCGCGCGCGCCTTTGCCGAGCCTCTGCTGGCTGGCCGGCTGCTGGACACCGGCGAGCCCGTGCTGGCGCATGCCGATGCGGTGGCCGCCATCCTGCGCAGCATCGGTGGCTCCGAGGCCATGCAGGCAGCCAGCTACCTGGTGTATTCCTGCGAGCACCTGAACAAGCCGGCCGACGTGATTGCCTCGGCCTTCGGCGAGAGCTATGCCGCACTGGCCGTGGAGACCACCAAGCTGGTGAATGTTCAACGTCAGGCCCGTGTGGCCCAGGCCAAGGCACAGCTGCTGGACGACCCGGCCGCGCAGGCCGAGAACGTGCGCAAGATGCTGCTGGCTTTCTCGCGCGACCTGCGCGTGGTCATGCTGCGCCTGGCCTCGCGCCTGCAGACGCTGCGCTTTCATGCAGCCAGCAAGCAGCCGCCGCCCGATGCGCTGGCACGTGAATCCCTGCAGGTATTTGCGCCGCTGGCCAACCGCCTGGGCATCTGGCAGATCAAGTGGGAGATGGAGGATCTGGCCTTCCGTTTCACCGAGCCCGACACCTACCGCCAAGTGGCCCGCCTGCTCGATGAAAAGCGCGTCCAGCGCGAGGGCTACATGGAGGCGCTGCGCGCCGAACTCGAACAGGGCCTGCAAGGCCAGGGTCTGGCCGTGCAGGTGCAGGGGCGGCCCAAGCACATCTACAGCATCGTCAAGAAGATGCGCGGCAAGGCCCTGGGCTTCGAGCAGGTCTTCGATGTACGCGCCCTGCGTGTGATCGCCGCCGACGTGAAGGCCTGCTATGAAGTGCTGGCCTATGTGCACGCGCAATTCACCCAGGTCGAGGGCGAGTTTGACGACTACATCGCCCGGCCCAAGCCCAACGGCTACCAGTCGCTGCACACGGTGGTGCGCGATGCAGAGGGCAGGGCCATCGAGATCCAGATTCGCACCCAGGCCATGCACGAGCATGCCGAGAGCGGCGTGGCCGCCCATTGGGCTTACAAGGAGGCAGGCGCAAAGGGTTATTCGGGCGTGTCGGCCAGCAGCGAGTACGACACCAAGATCGCCGTGCTGCGCCAGCTGCTGGCCTGGGAGCGGGACCTGTCTGGCCCCGTGGCCGCGCAGGCCCAGGGCAGTTCCCGAGGTTTATTCGAGGACCGCATCTACGTGCTCACGCCCGAGGCGGCCATTGTGGAGCTGCCCCAGGGCGCCACCGCGGTCGACTTTGCCTACAGCGTGCACACCAACCTGGGCCACCGATGCCGGGGGGCGCGCATCGACGGCGCCATGGTGCCGCTGAACACCCCCTTGCAGAACGGTCAGACTGTTGAAGTCATCACCATCAAGGAGGGCGGCCCCTCGCGGGACTGGCTCAACCCCGAGCTGGGGTTTCTAGCCAGTCACCGCGCCCGCGCCAAGGTGCGGGCCTGGTTCAATGCACTGGCCCTGCAGGAGACCATCTCGCGCGGGCGCGAGGCGGTGGAAAAGCTCCTGCAGCGCGAAGGCAAGACGGCCCTCAAGCTTGACGACCTGGCTGTCCAGCTGGGCTTCAAAAGTGCGGAGGATCTGTTCGAGGTGGTGGGCAAGGACGAGTTCTCGCTGCGCACCATCGAGAACATGCTGCGCCCGCCCGAGCCGGCACTCACGCCCGACGACTATGTGCTGGCCAAGCGCCGGCCAGCGGGCGACCGCAGCGGCAAGGGTGGTGTGCTGGTGGTGGGTATCGATTCCTTACTCACCCAACTGGCTAAGTGCTGCAAGCCTGCGCCGCCCGATGCCATCCGCGGCTTCGTCACGCGTGGCAAGGGCGTGAGCATCCACCGCAGCGACTGCAGCAATTTCCGCAATATGGCCACCGGCAGCCCCGAGCGCGTGATCGAGGTCAAGTGGAGCGGGGCCCCGGCGCGACTGCCGGCCCTCTACCCAGTAGACGTGGCGGTGGAGGCGGCCGACCGCCAGGGCTTGCTGCGCGACATTTCCGAGGTGTTCGCCCGCGAGAAGATGAACGTGATTGGCGTGCAGACCCAGTCCGTCAAGGACAACCGTGGTGGCACCGCCTGGATGACCTTCACGGTGGAGGTGGCCGATGCATCCCTCTTGAAAAAAGTCATGCAGAGTGTGAAATCGGTCTCGGGGGTGAGCTTGGTCAAGCGCAATTAAGCCGACTTTGTAGAGAAATGGGCCTATTTTTTTGATGCTACAATGCGGGCTGAATTTGTAGGCGCGTAGCTCAGCTGGTTAGAGCACCACCTTGACATGGTGGGGGTCGTTGGTTCGAGTCCAATCGCGCCTACCAAATCACCTTAACCGGTTGATTTAATTCATGTTTTTGGTATCGCAGCGAAGCGGTGTTTTGTTTTCACTCACAGTGATCTACGGAGCCCGAATGATGCCAAATTCACATACAAGACAAATCGTTTCTAACCATAATGGGCAGAAACGCATCAACCTTCGAGTAGCGCTCGATACACAACAGCACAAGACATCCGCGGTCGAAATGACCTTTGGCGAGCTTGCGCGTGCATACCTCGCAGTCCACTACAACGGAGCTGATATGCAACTTAGAAAATGGATAGACCTGCTTGAGTCACGGAGTGCCTGGGAAGTCACTGCCGATGAACTTGCTCGTGCGGGTATTGCGATGATTGATAACGGGTATAGCC
>CANGYC010000157.1 GCA_947457975.1 Comamonadaceae bacterium
GCAGATGGCTCCACCCCGTTGTAATACGCGTTGCGCTCGGGGTTGTGGAAGAAGGGCATGTGGTCGACGCGCGGCAAGAGGGCCGTGCCAAACGCCTTGCGGTTGGCCGGAATGCCGCCCACGCTCATGCCGCCAAAACCCACGCCGTGGTAGGCCCGCTCCCGGCCGATGAACACGGTGCGGTGGCCCTCGCCCCGGGCGCGGTGGTAGGCCAGCGCCAGCTTGAGCGAGGTGTCGGCCGCCTCCGAACCGGAATTGCAGAACAGCACCTTGTTCAGGTCGCCTGGGGCCAGGGCCGCGATCTTCTCGGCCGCCAGGAAAGCCTGGTCATTGCCGGCCTGGAAGGCGGTGGCGTAGTCCAGGGTGTCCAACTGCCGCTTGATGGCCTCGTTGATGGGGCGGCGCTTGTGGCCGGCGCCCACGCACCAGAGGCTGGAGATGCCATCGAGCACCTGCCGGCCATCGTGGGCAGTGAAGTGCATGCCCTCGGCGGCCACGAAGACGCGCGGCGCCTGGGCAAAGCTGCGGTTGGGCGTGAAGGGGAGCCACAGGTGCTCCATGGAAAAGTCCGGGCGGGCCATGGTTTTGTCTGTCCTGTCGAGGAATGGGGATGGATGATTCTGGCACCGCACCGCCGCCGTGCAAACCCGAGGGCCACCAACAGGCCGCGCATGCTGCGACAATCCGGCACCCATGAGCTCCACGTACATCCTCCAGCTTTCCTGCCCCGACCGCCCGGGGATCGTTCATGCCGTCTCGGGCTTTCTGTTCGAGCGCGGCGGCAACATCCTGGACGCCGCCCAGTACGCCGACGACAAAGACGAGGACGCCACGGGCCTGTTCTTCATGCGGGTGAGCTTTGCCTGCGAGCTGCCCGAGCTGCAGCTGCGGGACGACCTGGCCCGCCTGGGTCAGGGCTTCGACATGAACTGGAGCCTGCACCAGGCCAGCCAGCCCATGAAGACGGTGCTCATGGTCAGCAAGGAGGGCCATTGCCTCAATGACCTGCTGTTCCGCTGGAAGTCGGGCCTGCTCAAGCTGGACGTGCGGGCCATCATCTCCAACCACCGCGAGTTCTACCAACTGGCGGCCAGCTACAACGTGCCCTTTCACCACATCCCGGTGACGGCGGCCACCAAGGCCGAGGCGGAAAATCGCCAATACGAAATCATCCAGGCCGAAGGGGCCGAACTGGTGCTGCTGGCGCGTTACATGCAGATCCTGAGCGACGACCTGTGCCGCAAGCTCGCCGGCCGGGCCATCAACATCCACCACAGCTTTCTGCCCAGCTTCAAGGGCGCGCGGCCCTACCACCAGGCGCATGCGCGCGGGGTCAAGCTGATCGGCGCGACCGCACACTACGTGACCTCCGACCTGGACGAGGGCCCCATCATCGAGCAGGATGTGGCGCGCGTGGAACACAGCCGCACCGTGGAAGACCTCACGGCCCTGGGCCGCGACACCGAGAGCCTGGTGCTGGCCCGCGCCGTCAAGTGGCACAGCGAGCATCGCGTGCTGCTCAACGGCCACAAGACCGTCATCTTCAAGTGAGCCTGCGCGCGCCGGCCCACCCATGAGCACCGCCATCCGACGCGACCCGGGCCCGACCAGCAAGCGCATCCCGCCCATCCAGTGCCTGCTGACCTTCGAGGCCCTGGCCCGGCTGCGCAGCGTCACACTGGCGGCTGAAGAACTCTTCGTTACGCCCAGCGCGGTGAGCCACCGCGTCAAGCAACTCGAGCAGATCCTGGGCACCAAGCTGTTCGGCCGGGCCGATTTTTCCCTCACCACCGAGGGCAGCGAGTACCTGGCCCACGTGCGCGAAGGTCTGGCCACGCTGCAGAAGTTTCCGGGTAGCGCCGGGCAGCCGGGGACCAATGGCAAACGCAAGCTGCGCGTAGCCGTCACGCCCACCTTTGCCCGCGCCATCCTGATCCCGCGCTTAAAGCAGTTCACCGACGCCTACCCAGAGATCGACCTCACGCTGCAGGTCTCCATCCCGCTGCTGGACGTGGTGGCCGAGGACGCCGACCTGATGATCCGCTTTGGCGCCGGCCGCTACGCCGATGTGGAGCACATGTGCCTGGTCAAGGACGAAGTCACGCCCCTGGCATCGCCGGCCTTCGTGCGCGAACACGGCCCGTTTCATTCCAGCGAGGACCTCAAGGGCGAGGCCCTGCTGCGCTCACCCCTGGAGCCCTGGCGCACCTGGTTTGCCGGCCAGCACCTGGACTGGCCCGAGCCCCTGGAGGGCTCGCAGTTCAACGACGTGGGCCTGATGTGCGACGCCGCCGCCGCCGGCATAGGCATTGCCCTGGTGCGGCTCAAGCTGGGCGCGCCCTGGCTGGACGACGGCTCGCTGATCCGCCTGTTTCCCCAGACCGTGCCCAGCCCGCACGCCCACTACCTGTGCTGGCGCACCGGCATGATGGACCGCTGGGAATGCGTGGCCTTTTCGGACTGGCTCAAGCAGTCGGTGTACTGAACCGGCCGATGCGGGCTTTCAAAGGCTCCGCTCAAAAACTTCAAACCAGGCGCAGGCCCTGTGCATTAAAGTCAGATGGCCGATCCCCCTGACCGGCAGGAGTGACCCCATGAACGCCCCCCTGACTTCCATTGAGCAGCCCCTGCTCGAACGCGCGCAACGCCAAGCCGAGGTGGTTGCAGCGCTGCAGCGCGTGCTGCCGGCGCATGCGCTGCTGTGGAACAACGAAGACACCACCCCTTACGAATGCGATGGCCTGACCGCCTACCGCGAACGCCCACTGGTGGTGGCGCTGCCTGAAAGCTATGAGCAGGTGCAGGCCGTGCTGGCCACCTGCCACCGCTTGGCCGTGCCCGTGGTCGCGCGCGGCGCGGGCACAGGCCTCTCAGGCGGGGCCATGCCGCACCGGCTGGGCGTGACCCTGTCGATGGCCAAGTTCAACAAGATTCTGCGCATCGACCCCGCCAGCCGCACGGCGGTGGTGCAAGGCGGCGTGCGCAACCTGGCCATCTCGGAGGCGGCAGCGCCCTACGGCCTGTATTACGCGCCCGACCCCTCCAGCCAGATCGCCTGCACCATAGGCGGCAACGTGGCCGAGAACTCGGGCGGCGTGCACTGCCTCAAGTACGGCCTGACCGTGCACAACGTGCTCAAGGTGCGCGGCTTCACCATCGCGGGCGAGCCCATCGAGTTCGGCAGCGACGCGCTCGATGCCCCGGGCTACGACGTGCTGAGCCTGGTCATCGGCAGCGAAGGCATGCTGGCCGTGACCACCGAGGTGACCGTCAAGCTCGTGCCCAAGCCGCAGCTGGCGCGCTGCATCATGGCCAGCTTCGACGACGTGCGCCAAGCCGGTGACGCGGTGGCCGCCGTCATTGCCGCCGGCATCATCCCGGCGGGCCTGGAAATGATGGACAAGCCCATGACGGCCGCCGTGGAAGACTTCGTGCACGCCGGTTACGACCTGGAGGCTGAGGCCATCTTGCTGTGCGAAAGCGACGGCACCCCTGAAGAGGTAGAAGAAGAGATTGCGCGCATGAGCGAGGTGCTGCGCCGCTGCGGCGCCACCGCCATTGCAGTGAGCCGCGACGAGGCGCAGCGCCTGAAATTCTGGAGCGGGCGCAAAAATGCCTTCCCGGCCTCGGGGCGCATCAGCCCCGACTACATGTGCATGGACTCCACCATCCCGCGCAAGCGCCTGGCCGACATCCTGCTGGCCATCAGCGGCATGGAAAGCAAGTACGGCCTGAAGTGCCTGAACGTGTTTCACGCGGGCGACGGCAACCTGCACCCGCTCATCCTCTTCGATGCCAATGACCCCGACCAGCTGCACCGCTGCGAGCTGTTTGGTGCCGACATCCTGGAGACCAGCGTGGCCATGGGCGGCACCGTCACCGGCGAGCACGGCGTGGGCGTGGAAAAGCTCGGCAGCATGTGCGTGCAGTTCTCCGCTGAAGAAAACGAGCAGATGTTCGGCATCAAGCGCGCCTTCGACCCGCAGGGCCTGCTCAATCCGGGCAAGGTCATTCCCACACTGCAGCGCTGCGCCGAGGCCGGCAAGATGCTGGTGCGCGGCGGCCAGCTCAAGCACCCCGAGCTGCCGAGGTTCTGAGCCCATGACCGCGCTGCGCGGCCTGGCCTGGCTGCTGCTGATGCAGTCGCTGGGCGAGCTGCTGGCCCGCGGCCTGTCCCTGCCCTTGCCGGGCCCCGTGGTGGGCATGCTGCTGCTCCTGCCGGCCCTGCAATGGGTCCTGGTGCGCGAGCCCGTGGCGGCCTGCGCCGAGGCACTGCTGCAGCATCTCTCGCTGCTCTTCGTGCCGGTGGGCGTGGGCGTGATGACGCACCTGGCCCTGGTGAGCGAACACGGCCTGCGCATGCTGCTGGTCACCGTGCTGTCGACCCTGGCCGGGCTGGCGGCCACGGCCTGGGTGCTGCAGCGCCTGCTGTCGGCGCCCCCCGGGCCAGAAGACGAAGACCCCGGCCGTGCCTGACTTCGTGGAACTGTGGGTTTACCTCTCGGCCACGCCACTCTTCGGCCTGACGGCCACCCTGGTCGCCTATCTGCTCTCGCAAGCGGTGTACACCCGCCTGGGCCAGGCGCCCTGGGCCAACCCGGTGTTCTGGACGGTGCTGGTCCTGGCCGCCCTGCTGACGGCCACCGGGGTGTCCTACCCCACCTACTTCGCGGGCGCGCAGTTCATTCATTTCCTCTTGGGCCCGGCCGTGGTGGCCCTGGCCTGGCCGCTGTGGCAGCGGCGCACCGAGCTGCGCCGCCGCTGGGCCCGCCTGCTGCTGGCCAGCCTGGCCGGCGGCCTGGTGGCGAGCCTGAGTGCCATCGGCCTGGGTTGGGCGCTGGGCCTGCCAGAAGCGGTGCTGCTGTCGATGGCGCCCAAGCTGGTGACCGCTCCGGTGGCCATGGGCATTGCCGACAAGACCGGCGGCATCCCAGCCCTGGCGGCCGTGTTCTCGGTGATGACGGGCCTGACCGGTGCGCTGGCCGGCAAGTACCTGTTTGATGCGCTTCGCATTCCGACGGCGGGCGAGGGCTGGCGCGTGCGCGGTTTCGCGCTGGGCGCCTCCTCGCACGGCATCGGCGCGGCCCGGGCCCTGCAGGTCAACGCCGACGCCGGTGCCTATGCCGGTCTGGGACTGGGCCTGCAGGCCGTGCTGGTGGCGCTGTGGATGCCGCTGCTGCTGCAGGGTATGCGCGCACTCTGGTAAGCCGTCAGCCCGGGGCCTTCAGGCCGCGCGGGCCAGGGCGGAGCAGCCTCGTTGTCCAGTGCGACCACGATGACCAGGTCGCCCCCAAAGCGGCCCATGCCCAGGGCCTGGCCCACGGCCTGCTCGTCCTCGGGGCGGCTCATCCGCAGAAAACACATGACACGCTGGGCCTGGCCCTCGTCGGCCCGCACCAGGTCCAGCCGCTGCACCTGGCCATAGCGCGAGAAAAGCGCGTGCAAGCGGTCCTTGACGGCAAAGATGTCCAGGCGGTCAGCGCTGGGCTCGTGCCGGGGAATCAATGGGTCGATGGAGTGCATGGCGCCCGCCGCCGGAAGACGGTCACAGGTTAATGAAATTTCACAAAGAAGCACTGTAGAAGCCAGCCCCCCGGGCTGGGCGCGGGCCAAGGCCTGAGCAGCTTGTCAGACCAGGCCGATCCGCCGCCGTGCACCCACGCCCCGCGTCGGTGTAGGACCAGGGCGCACCTTGCAGCCACCACCATGCATGCGGGCTAAGCTCGAAAGCCAGCGTTGGTGCCGCGTTCTCAGGCCGCCATCTGGCTTGACTTGCCTGCCCCATGCCCGCCCCATCTCTGCGCCCACC
>CANGYC010000158.1 GCA_947457975.1 Comamonadaceae bacterium
CAGCTCCAAGATGGTGAGCGTGGCGAGGCCCAAGAAGTCGAACTTCACGAGGCCGATGGACTCGACGTCGTCCTTGTCGTACTGGCTCACGGCCGAGTCGCTGCCGGGCTGCTGGTAGAGCGGGCAGAAGTCGGTGATCTTGCCCGGCGCAATCAGCACACCCCCGGCGTGCATGCCGATGTTGCGCACGATGCCTTCCACCTGCGTGGCCAGGCCCAAGAGCGTGGCCACTTCCTCTTCGGCCGCTTCGCGCTCGTTCAGCTCGGGGGCTTCCAGGCGGGCGTAGATGATCTTGTCGTCCGGCTTCTCGGGCGGAATGGCCAGGGTCACCGTCTTGCCCGGCGGAGCGGGAATGAGCTTGGCAATGCTGTCGACATGCCCATAGCTCATGCCCAGCACGCGGCCCACGTCGCGCAGCGCCGCCTTGGCGGCCATGGTGCCGAAGGTGGCAATCTGGCTCACCGCGTCGCGGCCGTATTTGTCTTTGACGTAGTCGATGACGCGGTCGCGGTTGCCCTGGCAGAAGTCGATGTCGAAGTCGGGCATGGACACCCGCTCCGGGTTCAGGAAGCGCTCGAACAGCAGCTTGTACTGCAGCGGATCCAGGTCGGTGATCTTCAGGGCGTAGGCCACCAGCGATCCGGCGCCTGAGCCTCGGCCTGGCCCCACGGGGCAGCCGTTGTTCTTGGCCCAGTTGATGAAGTCGCCCACGATGAGAAAGTAACCGGGGAAACCCATCTTGAGGATCACCTCGATCTCGAACTCCAGGCGCTCCACATAGGCTGGGCGCTGCTGGGCCCGCAGGGCTGCGTCGGGAAAGAGCTTGGCCAGGCGCTCCTCCAGACCCTCGTGCGAGGCCTGGCGAAAATACACGTCGATGGGCAGAGGCACGCCGTCCACCAACGGGGTCGGGTAGTTGGGCAGCTGGGGCCGCCCCAGGTCCAGCGTGAGGTTGCAGCGCTTGGCAATCTCCACGGCATTGGCCAGGGCCGAAGGAACATCGGCGAACAGCTCGGCCATCTCCGCCTGCGACTTGAAGTACTGCTCGCGCGTGAACTTACGCACGCGGCGGGCGTTGCCCAGGATCTCTCCCTCGGCAATGCACACCCGGGCCTCGTGCGCCTCATAGTCGTCCGGCTCAAGAAACTGCACGGGGTGCGTGGCGACCACGGGCAGCCTCAGGCGGGCAGCCAGCTGCACGGCGGCCATCACATGGCGCTCGTCATCGGGGCGGCCAGCGCGCTGCAGCTCCAGGTAAAAGCGGTGCGGGAACAACCCAGCCAGCTGCAGCGCCACCTCGCTGGCACGCGTGTCGTCGCCCTGCAGCAGGGCCTGGCCCACGGCGCCGGTCTGGGCCGAGGACAGCGCGATCAGGCCCTCGCCGAGCTCACGCAGCCATTCGAGCTTGAGCACGGCCTGCTCGCGCTGCACGTTTTGCGTCCAGGCACGCGCCAGAAGTTCGCACAGGTTGAGGTAACCACGGCGGTCCTGCACCAGCAGCAAGAGGCGCACGGGCGGCGAGCCGGCCTCCTTGGCCGGCGCTTCCATCCAGACGTCGGCCCCCACGAGGGGTTTGATGCCCTTGCCCCGGGTTTCCTTGTAGAACTTGACCGCGCCAAACAGGTTGGACAGGTCGGTAATCGCCAGGGCCGCTTGTGCATCCTGGGCTGCGCGGGCCACGAGTTCGTCAATGCGGTTGGTGCCATCAAGCACCGAAAACTCGGTATGGATACGCAGGTGAACAAACATGAGTTTGATTGTAGGCGGGGCCCCCGGGGCTCCACCGACCGCCCTGGCTGTTCTAGCAAGGCCACGGGACATGCAGACGCATGTCCCTCAGGCATCGCAGGCCTGGCTCAGCGCTTGAAGCGACCGGCCACCTCGGCCACGCGTTGGCCGAAAGCGCGCGCAGTGTCCAGGTCGCCCTGGGGCATCTCGTGGGCACCGGCATCGGCCGGCGACTGCGCCATGGCACCGGCATACGAGCCCAGGTAGTTGGGGTCGTTGCGCTGCGCGGCCTTGGTGTTGCTGGGCATCTGCGTCTGGCCGACCCACACGCCGCCATGCTGCAGGGCCAGGGTGATGAAGTAATGCAGCGTGGAATGCTTGTCGCCATTCATGCTGGCACTGTTGGTGAAACCCGCAAACACCTTGTCTTTCCAGGCCTGGGTGAACCAGGCCTTGGAGCTGGCGTCGGCAAATTTCTTGAACTGCCAGCTCACGGTGCCCATGTAGGTGGGTGAGCCCATGATGATGGCATCGGCCGCATTGAGCGTGTCCCAGCCGCCTTCGGGCAGGTTGCCGTCGGCATCGATGGCGAGCAGCTCTGCGCCCGCGCCATCGGCCACGGCTTGCGCCATGCGCTGGGTGTGGCCGTAGCCCGAGTGGTAAACCACGACGATCTTGCTCATGTGGGAGATCCTTGAGGAATGATTTGAAAAAAGAAAAGCCTCGGGCCGGAGCCCGGCAAGCTGGCGTGGATTCAGTCGGTCAGGTCGAACACCAGCACCTCGGCCTCTTGGCCGTGGCTCAGGTGCAAATCAGTCTCCGACACGAGCTTGGCCGCATCGCCGGCCTGCAGGGCCTGGCCATTGACGGTGAGCGCGCCCCGGATGAGATGCACATAGGTTTTACGAGCCGCGTTCAGGGGCAGGTGGGCCTGCTCGCCGGCGTCGAAGAGGCCGGCATACAGGCGAGCATCGGCATGCACCGTCACCGAGCCCTGGGCGCCATCGGACGAAGCCACCAGGCGCAGACGGCCGCGCTTGTCCTCGGCGGTGAAGCTCTTTTGCTCGTAGCCCGGATCAATGCCGCGCACGTTGGGCTCGATCCAGATCTGCAGAAAGTGCGTCTGCCCATCCTTCTCGTGGTTGAACTCGCTGTGCATCACGCCGCGCCCGGCGCTCATGCGCTGCACGTCGCCTGGCAGGATGGCCGTGCCATTGCCCATGTTGTCCTGGTGCGCGAGCGAGCCCGACAGCACGTAGCTGATGATCTCCATGTCACGGTGGCCATGTGTGCCAAAGCCCGTGCCGGGGGCAATGCGGTCCTCGTTGATCACGCGCAGATTGCCAAAGCCCATGTGGGTCGGGTCAAAGTAGTTGGCAAACGAGAAACTGTGAAACGACTTGAGCCAGCCGTGGTCGGCATAGCCGCGGTCACCGGAGCGTCGCAAGGTGAGCATGGTCGGGGTCTTTCAGGTGGTGGTGGCCGGACTGCAAAAGCGCAGTCAACGTGCATGACTGTAGGCAGTCAGCCCGGCTCTGCGGTTGAATGGTTTTCATGTCATCATTCAAATTATTTGAACGATTACCGCCCTCATGCTGCGTTTCACCGACGTCCTCACCCCTGAAGCCCTGCGCATGGTCGATGCCGTGCACCGAACGGGCAGCATGGCGGCGGCCGCGCGCGAGCTGGGCCTGGTGCCCAGTGCGCTGAGCTACCGCGTGCGCCAGCTCGAAGACGCGCTGGACGTGCTGCTCTTTGACCGCTCCTCGCGCCAGGCCAGGCTCACCGAGGCGGGGCAGGAACTGATGCGCGAGGGCCAGCGCCTGCTGGCCGAGCTTGATGCCGTGGCCCACCGCGTCAAGCGCGTGGCCACGGGCTGGGAGCCGCAGTTCACGCTGGCAGTCGATGGCGTGGTCTCGCGCAGCACGGTGATGGAACTGTGTGAAGCGTTTTATGCCCTGGAGCCCCCTACGCGCCTGAAGATCCGCGAGGAAGCCCTCAGCGGCACCCTGGAGGCGCTCACCTCCGGGCAGGCCGACCTGGCGCTCGGGGTGGCGCTGGAGGCTGCCACCCAACCGGGCTTTCTCAGCCAGACCCTGGGCTCGGTGGAGTTCATCTACGTGGTCGCGCCCCAGCATCCACTGGCCCGCGCCGCAGAGCCGCTGTCGGACGAGGTGCTGCGCCAGCACCGGGCCGTGGCGGTGGCCGACTCGGTGCAGCGCGGCAGCGCCGTCACGGTGGGCCTGCTGGGCGGACAGGACGTGCTCACCGTGCCCAACATGATGGCCAAGCTCGAGGCCCAGCTGCATGGCCTGGGCGGAGGCTTTCTCCCCAGCTACCTGGCGCGGCCCTACATCGACAGCGGCCGCTTGGTGCGCAAACAGGTGGACAGGCCCAGACGCCTGGCGCGCATCAGCTATGCCTGGCGCCAGGAAAGCGCCGCCCGCGCCGGCCGGGCCCTGCAGTGGTGGCTGGCGCAGCTGCAGCGGCCGGCCACCCGGCAGGCCCTGCTGGAGAGACCGCAGGCGCTGTGAGTTCCGCACCCGAGCCTCTACTGCGTTGGGCCATACCGCGTTAGGCCACACCGCCTAGGTACTGGGGCTCGCACCAAGGCTGAGACGGCCTGCATGCGTGTAGAGTGCACGCATGACCAGCACCAAGCGCTCGCGCACCCCCAAGTCCTCCCCGGCCCTTGTGCCTTCCCGCATCGCTGTGATCGGCGCCGGCATGGCCGGCATCGCTTGCGCCCGCACCCTCATGCAGGCCGGCCATGAGGTGCAGGTCTTTGAAAAGAGCCGCGGGGCGGGCGGACGCATGTCCACACGCCGCACGGAGTTCGGCAGCTTCGACCACGGAACCCAATACTTCACCGTGCGCGACCCTCGCTTCAAAAAGGCCCTGGACACCTCCCCCGAGCTGGTCAAGGCCTGGCGGGCCAACACCATCCAGGTGCAGGATGCCGCCGGGCGCGTGGTGGTCGCCGCCAAGCCGCAGCAGCACGAACACTGGGTGGGCGCACCCGGCATGAATGCCATCGTCAGACATTGGGCTGCACCCGCAGCGCTGCACCTGGAAACGCAGGTGATGCACATTGAAGCTGACCGCTTGCAGCCCCAGCGCTGGCAGTTGCAGACCACGGGCCCCGGCGAGAGCACCCAGGTGCATGCCGGCTTCGATGCCGTGCTGCTGGCCCTGCCCTCCACGCAGGCCCACACCCTGCTGCGTGCCTCGCGCCTGCTGCCCCAGGTGCAAGCCCAACTCGCCGAGGTGGACGTGGCCCCGTGCTGGACCTTGATGCTGGCTTTTCCGCAAGCCGTGCGCGGCTCGGCCTTTGGCCCGCACTGGCAGGCCGCGCGCAGCGCGCACCACCGCGTTTCCTGGCTGGCACGAGAAACCTCCAAGCCCGGCCGTGAAAGCATCGAGCGCTGGACCGTGCAGGCCAGCCCCGACTGGTCGCTGCGCCACCTGGAAGACGACGCCGAGCGTGTGAAGGCCAAGCTGCTGCGCGCCTTCACTGAAGTCACCGGCATCCGCGCCACGCCGCCCTATGCCGAGGTGCACCGCTGGCGCTATGCGCAAACGATCAAGCCGCTGGGGCAGAGCCATGTGTGGGATGCCTCCCAACGCCTGGGCCTGTGTGGCGACTGGTGCCTGGGCCGCCGGGTGGAAGACGCCTTTGTCTCCGGCCTGGAACTGGCGCTGGGCGTACACACCGCCCTGAAGTGACCGGCCTGCCGTGAGCCAGGACAGCGGCTGCATCGGCCGCTTCGCCCCCTCGCCCACCGGCCCCCTGCATGCCGGCTCGCTGGTGGCTGCCCTGGCCAGCTGGCTCGATGCCCGCGCGAGAAACGGGCGCTGGCTGGTGCGCATCGAAGACGTGGACACGCCGCGCTGCGTGCCGGGCGCTGACACGCTCATCCTTGAGCAACTGGCGGCCTGCGGACTCAGCAGCGACGCTCCCGTGGTCTGGCAGAGCCAGCGCGGTGCGCACTACCTGGCAGCGCTTGAGCAACTCATCGCCCAGGGCCAGGCCTACCCCTGCGCCTGCTCGCGCAAGGACATCGAAGC